>JAITSD010000030.1 GCA_031288055.1 Candidatus Opitulatrix roisinitermitis
ACCAATTGAGCCACTGTCCTATATTTAAATTCTTATTTTTAATTAGTAACTAATTTATGATTTAACTAATATATAGATTATATTATCGGGTCTAAATTACCAAAAAAAATAACTAAACTTTATATTTTAAATTTATATACCGTACTTTTAAATCTATATACTAAAAATTTATATACTGGCAAAGTTCCGAATAACTGTGGCCATTTGTCCACGAGAATACCTAACAGTCCCCCTAAATAGTCTATCACCAGGCTTTTGACATTCTACATAAGGTTTACCCTTAGATAAACACATATAACCAGTAAATAAATTATTTTGATAAGCCCAAGAAACAGCACTTATATTAGGCGAATTTAAAGGTACATCCGAAAATGCCGAAGTTAGATTGACTTTAGGCTTACCTACTACAGCATAAAAAAACAATGCTCCTTGGGTTCTAGTTACTACTTTATTAGGGCCAAAATGCTTAGCATCTGTACCCGAAGTTATACCTCCATGATAAGCCCATCTAATTATGTCTTTAGCAAAACTATCTTCTATATCAACAAATGGAGTTGTCCAATCAGGATTTATATATGGCCTATTCCAATAAGCATATAAAAAAGTCACCATTTGAGCTCTAGATAAACCAGCGGCTGGACGATATATAACAGCTCCGGCATAGGGGCATTCAGCATAAGGTTTAGCTTTATCTACACAAGTAAAACCGGAGGCTAGACCATGACCCCATAACCAGATAATAGCATCTTTTTGAGGGTCACTAGCAATATCAGTAAAAGGTACTGGTTCAGGAGTTGGTTCAGGGGTTGGAGTTGGAGTTGGTTCAGGAGTTGGAGTAGGCGTTGGAGTTGGTTCAGGCGTTGGCGTTGGAGTTGGTTCAGGACTAGGTAAAATCGATTCAACTGCCGCTTTAGCGTCAACCACCCCCCAACCAGTACATTTATCCCAACCAACAGATATACCCTCCGTTGTAGCGCAAATATCACCTGCCCAATTAGTTTTTTTAGTAATATCATGAGCTGTAGATTGCAAAGCTTGTTTTATCTGATCAGGCGATAATTGGGTATTTATTCTTTTTAAAACAGACACAATACCAGCCACAAATGGTGAGGAATAACTTGTACCATTACCCGTAGTCCAATCAGTTAGACTGACTTGCGAGGCATTAGTTCTAGTTCTGACATTAGCTCCTCCAGCTGTCACATTAACCGAATAGTCACAATTTGAAAAATATGAATCACCGCCATCTTGCTGCATAGCTCCCACCGAAATCACATAATCTAATAATGCCGGTGTACTTCTATGACAAGTAAAAGTTCCAGTTTTAGAATCATATCTCTCATTACCAGCTGCAGCTACTAATGTCATACCAGACCTATAAGCAGATTTTAAAGGTTCATCCCAAGGTATAGCCAAACTACCACCCGAAGGACAATCTGAAGTATTATCACATACCGCCCCGAAAGACATATTAATAACTTTCGCTCCATCAACTTTAGCTTGATTAATAGCATTAACTACAGCTGAATTAGACAAACCCCCTTCAGCATCTGCTATTTTATAAAAATAAACTGGAGAATTATAAGACGAACCCATACCTCCTGTGCCATTATTAGTCATAGATGAAATAATATGGCTAACCACAGTACCATGATTAGGTGCCCTCTCTGCCGGAGTTTGTGAATTAGGTGCCACTGTGGTCTTTGAGCATTTAGCATCACCCTCACCAAAATCACATTTAGCATAAATATTTTCCGACTCTTCATTATTAGAATATGTGAATGCTGAATCAATTACAGCCACTGGAGCAGCTGTTGGCAAAGCTGTGCTAGAATTATTCAAATATTCCCAAGCTGATGCTACAGATGATCCACTTGGACTACTAGAACTGTTGAAATCAGTAAATGCAAAAGAATTAGAATCGTTCAAATTATAAGTGTCATTTGGATTTGTAGCATAATTATCAAATGGCGAACCTAAATTACTTAATTTAATTTTTATTTCTCTGGATACATTAGTAAAAACATCTGACTGTTTTAAATCATTTATTTGCTGTTCATCTAAATCGGATTTAGCGGAAATGGAAACTGCTGGATTATATTTGTATGTTTCTAAGTCACCTAATTTAACCAAAGCTAAATCAATATTTTTAACAGGGAATAAAGGCAATAACTGGAGCTTTATTTGTTCGGGTGTAGCTGTAGAATTAACTGTTAAAACAACTGTATGGTAATCTACACCATCAGCATTAAATTCTAAATTATACGGTTGTTGAAAAGTTTTTTGATTAATTTTCGATTCAGTAGATTTTAGTTTAGTGGTAGTTTGATTTATATCATCAACTTTAACCAAGTTTTGATTATTATCAAATGTGTTCAATAAATGATTTGGCGCCATATTAACGCCCAATGACACAACAACTGTTAAAACCACAACTATAAGTAGTTTTACTCTGGGGGTCATATATACAGTTTAATATATGATTTAAAAACTATTACTTGTTATATTATTTTTTAAACTAAATATAACAATTAAATAATTAATCTTTATAAATGAATTGGATTTAAAATATCCACTAAAATTAAAGCCAAACCACAAAATATCAAAAGTCCATATACAAAATAAGCTAAAGGCATAGACCTGGCTAAATCTGCTGGGGCTGGTTTGGAATTATGCCGTATTTTAGCCACAGTTCTAACTAAACCTTCATACAAAGAGTTTACAACATGCCCACCATCTAAAGGCAGAAGCGGTATTAAATTTAGCACAAATAAAGCGATATTTAATGAACCCAAAAGCGACAATAAAACCGCTATTCTAGATAAATTATCATCTGTAGATGTTGTTTGATCAACCGCTATTTGTCCCACACCAACTAATGATAAAACCGTATTACCACCTCTTTGCTCATGGGTAAAAATGGATTCTATAGCTTTATAAGTTTGATAAGGTAAAGTTACTATCATTTTAACTGTGCCTGTAAAAGCTTGCCAAGTAACACTAGCTGCATCAAGTAAAGAACCTGTTTGTCTTTGAGCTAAAGAGGTGATACCTATAATATAACGACCGTTATTTTCCACAGGTTCAATAACCGTATTTTTAGTAGATATTTGTCCATTAACATTACTTATATAAGCCACATTTAAACTTTTGCCAGATGATTGACTAATTATATTAGAAATATCTGACCATGAATTAACTGCTTTATTATCTATGGAAATTATTTTATCGCCACTAATTAATCCAGCTTTAGCAGCCGGCGATAATTCACTTGGCTGGCACTGACTGACACCGGTAAGACATTGGCTTACACTTTGAACTGTTGTGGTGGGTTGAAAAGAACCAATTGTACAAAAAGCTATAGCAAAAAATATAAAACCTAATAATAAATTCATTAAAGTTCCGCCAGCCATAACGATTACTTTTTTAGGGGTTGTTAACCAATAAAAAGCTCTAGCATTGTCATAAGGTTTCATAGTTTCAACAGATTCTGCTCTAGCATCTTTTATTATATTTCTAAAAGGCCCTTTGTCTTTCCATTTAGGATTAGCTGGCGAAAACATACCTAAAACCTTAGAATAGCCACCTAATAAAATTGGTTTAAAACCATATTCAGTCTCACCAATTTTTTTAGAAAATAAAGTTGGTCCAAAACCTACCATAAACTCTGAAACCGGTACTCCAAAAGCTTTAGCCGTAAAAGTATGACCCGCCTCATGTAAACTAACTGACAAAGTAATCCCCACAATCACTATTATCACTGTGATAATTCCAACAATCATTTAATCCTCTCATCTATAAATTGATTAGTTAATTCCCGAACTTTGTTCTCTATTTGAATAATTGAAGTTATATTAACTATATCACACGATATTTTATAACCTGAAACTATTTTCTGTAATAAATTAATAATATCTAAATAACTAATTTTGTTATTTAAAAAAGCTTTAACTAATTCCTCGTTAGCTGCATTAAATACAATAGCCAACCGTTCATCCTGCTTCATAAAAGTTTTAGTAAACTCTATTATGGGAAAAATCTGCGAATTAACAGGTTGAAAATCCAATTTTAAGTTTTCAGCAAAACTTTCTGGTTGCACAGCCCTATTTAAGCGATTAGGATAATTTATAGCTAAGGCTATAGGTAATTTCATATTCGGTGGCGATAACTGCATAATTGTGGAGCCATCATAAAACTCCACCATTGAATGAATTTGACTACTAGGTTGCAAAACAACATCTATTTTACTAATATCTACACCAAAAAGATAATGAGCTTCAATAATTTCTAAAGCTTTATTAACCATAGTGGCAGAATTTATAGTAACCACCGGTCCCATATTCCAAGTTGGATGCTGTAAAGCTTGTTTAACTGTTACGGTTTTTAACTGTTCATAAGTATAAGTTCTAAAAGGTCCGCCTGAAGCTGTTAAAATAAATCTAGAAACCTCATCCACTCGCCCCGATTTCAGACATTGCCAAATAGCTGAATGTTCTGAATCAAGCGGAATAATCTGCTCAGAAAACTTAGTTAAAGATAACAAATACTGTCCGCCCGCCACCAAAGACTCTTTATTAGCTAAAGCTAAAATATTGCCCGATTGAAGTGCTTTAGCCGAAGCAAAAATACCAACTGAGCCATTGATAGCATTTAACACAATGTCACATTTTACAGCAGCTAGATTAGACACAGCTATTTGACCATTATCCAAAACAGTAGCAGCCTTTTTTGGTTTAAATTGCTTAATTTGCTGTTCAAATAAAACTTTATTATTGCCATAAGCTCCTAAAGCTACAATTTCAAATTGCGGACTATTTTGTTGAACTATTTCTAAAGTTTGCTGACCAATAGATCCTGTGGAACCTAGTAAAACTATTCTCTTTGCCATATAAATTAATTAAAAAAATATTAATAATTATCAGCTGGCACCATTAATAGTATTTTAACCCTATTTAAAAATATATTAACGCCTTTCTCATCATAACCCCTGCCTGATTTAGTTATTGGAAAAGCAATTTTATTAATATCGTCAACACTTATTTTATTACCAGATTCAAAAAAATACCGTTTGATTTTTTTAGCAAATTTATCAACTGGTCTTTTCTTATAAGATAATTGTTTTTTAGCACCATGTGAAAATAATTTACCTTTATCTAAATTTAAAACTTCTTCCAAATCATAAACTGATCTAGAATATTCTTTTTGCCAAATATCTTTTTGACCACTTTCATAAGCTAAATCTTTACGATATTGCAAAATAGCATAAACTAATTTATCCACAGCTAAATCCACTTCACGAGTGTAATAACCAATTTTTACTAAAGGAAAAGTTGTATTAATAATTTTTAAAACATCAATAGCATTTATATTAGTGTCATAAAGATTTTGCACTTGATTAAAAAAAACATCAACAGCTAATTTATCATAACCAAATTCACTGGTTTTATTTTTGGAAAAAACTAATGACATAGTCTTAGTTTATCAGTTTTATATAGCTTTAATTATTTTCATATAAATATTTTCAAATTAAAAAACTTATACTTTAGATAAAGTGGCGTATGCTTCGCCCATCAGAATATGTTTATCTATATCAGGAATAAGGTTAACTTTAAACTTATTTTGAAAAATAATTACAAAATCTGAACCACCAAATAAAAACCAACCTAAAGGATCGCCTTTTTTAGCCATCATCCCCAGTTTAACACTAGCCTCAAAATTAATAGAACTAATTTGTGACATACCCACTGGAATTAAAGCTACTAAACCAAACTTTTTAGTCTCTACAATAACTGTAGCACGGGTTTGAATTGACTGCCAATTAGTTGATTTAGAAATTAGAACATACTTTTTTTGTAAATTATCCCAAATAACCAACCCTCCAATAGATACTAATCCAGGAATATAATTTATTTCTTTAACTGTTCCAGAAACTGGAAAATGATACCGATGATAATCGTGAACCTCTAAAATAGTATGAGTCAAACTACCACCCGCAAAATCCTTTTTATATTTCGAATTAGGTCCTATAAGACTTTCCACACTAGTAAAATATTGTGATTTAATATCTACAAAATCATCATCCTCATTGTCAGAATTAATAATATTAGAGTTTTTATTAATTGACCAAACACCTTGAGGTTTAGAATCGGCTGGCGAAACAACATCTGACTCAGAAATTGGTCTAGCAGTTTTATTTTTTAACCGTCTGGAAAAAAAGTCATTAAAAGACTGCCAGTTAGATGGACTTTCATACCAATCTTCGTTTAAGCCAAACTTTTTATCCAATATAGCTATTTTATAATATTCCTCTGTCCAACTATCTGGTTTAGACAACCACTCACCCCACTTTTTTGTGAACCTAGCTATCCATTTAGCCACAGCAGGATAATATTGTAAAGATGGTCTATATTGCTCTGAGTTTCTTAACTCTGATAACTCTTGATCAAACAAAAAATAAAAATAATTTAAACTTTGATCTATTCTCTCCAACAAATACGGTCTTGATTGATCAATATATTTTAATATATTCCATGGGCTACTCTCTTCTGCCCACTCCAAAAAATCATATAATTGATCTAAAGTTTGTGCTGGATTCATATTTCTATCCGCCACCTGTTTTTTAGCTTTATTAATTGACTTAACCAACAATTTTTCTAATTTTTCATCTGCTTTTACTAAATCAATAAACTCTTGTGTGTATTTTCTATACATAGTCTTTTAGTTGTATTTGACTTTGTTTATATTTTCATTTCTCATAATATACCTACAAGTCCAGTTTATCAAATAAGTTTAAAAACAAACTTCATCTGTAAACACTATAATATTAAATATATTTCAACTTAAATAATCTAACTAAAACGCTTATTTATCTAAACTTAAAGCCACAACATTTTTACCATCAATAAATATACCATCAGGTAAAGTAAGAGTAATAGTATTTTCTCCTTTTCTAAATATCCGACCCTCGTCTATACCAAGCAAACAATCATGTCCTGGCACAACCCACTTTGCCAATGCTTTAATTTTTTTAATACTTTTTTGACTAGTTTTTATGGACTGCGTCATAGCCACATTACCTGTAGCTAATTCTATCAAATTTTTAACAGCATCGCCTGTAATAACCGTTTTACCATTTAAGCCATCAACCAATAAAGAACTAGAACCAGGAGTGTGACCTGGTGTCATTAAAGAGTATACACCTGGCATAATCTCTTGACCATCTTTTTCTAAAAGCACTTTATCAAAAGTCTTAAGTAATGGCAAAACACCTTCTTCGACAACGGGATCATTTAAATTATTAGCATAATTCCATTCAGCTTTTGAAAAATAAAATATAGCTTGTGGAAATAAACTCACATTATCAGCGTGATCAAAATGTAAATGTGTTAAAAACACAAAATCAATATCTCGACATTCTAAACCACGGTTTTTCAAAGCTTGAATCAACCATAATCTTGCCCCGTGTGCACCAGTATCAACTAAACACAATCTATCTTGAGAACGCAAAAGAGTAATTGAACTCCACCCTAAAAACGAATTACTAGCAGTCCCGGGAAAGCCATTATATAATACGTCAATTTCAACTGTCAAAACAATACTCCTTTATTATAAACTTCAATCACAAATATGCAATTTATTTTTTATACAATCAATCTACTCCCTCTTTCAAACAAATTAATCATATTTAATAAAACTACTTATCAAAATTAGAAAAATATTAAAAACTATTTCCTAAAGGTTGCGGAAAATTATCACTAAGCCAGGGGAAGAAATTATTGAATAAAAAATAAACTATTAATATAATTAACAATAAACAAATTATACACTTTAACCAAACAGGACCAGGTATAAGACGCCATAAAAATTTATATATAACCATTTTTACTTTATTTCAACTCCAGCTACCAATAGTTCTGTGGGCACGCCTTGTGAAACTTTAGACCAATAATCAATTCTAGCGTGTTGTATAAAACGAAATTGGGAGGAATACTGAGGATGACAAGTAGTAAAAGTTAAAAGCCGTTCAGCAGGTTTAGTGTCTGGTTTATAAGGCACTGGCAAAATACCATCTGTCTTATACGGGTCAACTATTTCACTGGTGGTAGCTTTATAAACAAACCAATAATCTTTAGTTCTTACAACTATAGCATCATTTTTACTGATTTTATCAATATCTGCTAAAGAAGAGCCATATCCATTACGATGAGCCGCTGATGAAAAATTACCAGTTTGTCCTGGCATAGCTGTTTGACTATAATGTCCAAATCCCATAGTATCCAACATCTGCTTATCGGTGCCTTGAAATAAAGTTCGCCAATATTGTGAACCGAAACGCGGAATATATATTTGTCCTATAATTTGTCCTTCCGGAACATCTAACAAAACTGGATAATTATTTCTATATTCAGGACAAGGTTTTTTAGTATCTACTGGAGCTGTCATATCACTTTTTGACACAGCTAAATCCTGAGCATTTGTTGAAATATGCCCAGTCCAGACCACCAAATAAAAAATATATAAACCAACTACAATAGCTAGTGTCAAACAAATTTCACATAAAGCACCTAAGATATTATGGGTTAATTTATTTTTCAACATAACTTTTAACAATAAATCCAGTCGTTGATAACAAAATCATAATAAATAATAATGACATAATTGGTGTACCTGTATCTGGATATAAATTAGAATTACCTATTATATGGATTCTTTGAAAAATAGTTGTTCCACTAGGTTCGGCCACATATTTAACATTATAATCACCTGTAGACATATTATTCGGCACAACAACATGAATATTAGCATAGCCAAAAGCTTCATCGTTATAATTGTCTGACGCTTGAACAGAGTTAGTTTTACCAATTTTATCATTATTCAATTTATCTTTCAATATAGGTACACTAGCTATTTTATTAGAAGCTAAATAAACCTCCATAAACTTATTTTCTGGAGCTTTGTCAGACAGCATATTTATATGAGACACGGTTTGATTTAAATTGTCACCAACTCGCAAATTTACAGGTAATTTGTGATTTATAACAGTTGACGAGCGTTTAAAAGATGGAGCAAATTCATAATTTAAACCTTGGCTTTTTAAGTATTCAGATAAAGCATCAAAATCTACAAATCCAGCATCATCCGCCTTTGTTTGAGTAAAAATTGAGAAATTATCACCGCCATTAACTAAAAAATTAATTGTCGCAACTGTATAAACTTTATTTTGTTCTATTTGTTCACCATTTAATGTCATATTTATAACATGGTTGCCAGGATTAGCTAGAGGATCCAATGTATCAACTGTGTATGTTAAACCATCGCTAAAAGATAGAGCTAAAAATGGCGTGGAGGGTCTTTGCCCTTCAGAATTAACTTGCCATTGTTCCTCTACAAGTTGTTTTAACTGTTGACCAGTAAAATGACAAATAAATAGCTCATTAGCAAATGGTTGTAAACTAACCACATTACCATAAGTAATTTTACCATTAGCGTCTGGTATAATATCAGTTCTCAAACCACCAGGATTAATCGCCGCTAAATCAATTTTTCTAGCTAATTGATCAGCCACATATTTTCTATAGGCAGTGGCTACTAAACGCCCTACGGATGATTCTTCAGCTCTATTTTCAGAAATTTGAGATAAATCACAACTATATATATCTTTTATATATTCACAACCATTTAAAGCTCGAGTTATATTAGTTTTTGCACCAGTCAGTGGAGTTAAACCTACTTGATCAGCATAAGCTTGAGCCTGATCAGCTATATCTGCCACATCTAAAACTCCACTATAAGCCGAAATTGATGCATGCCTATATGTATTATACTGACTTGAATCAATTGGCTTAGCAAATTGATATTTGCTATCAACTTCAGCCGATGATGAAACAACTGTTTTAGTGTCTGTATCAACATTTAGTTTTATATCGCCCACTGCCGCACCATAACAACCAGTTTGAGTTACGGTTCTATTGTTGTGTGCTACATCTTGCCAAACATATTTTTTATGCGTATGCCCCATCACAATAGCCGACACATCTGATGAAGTATTATCAACTATATTACCAAAAACTGGAAAATGCGTTTTAGCATCATCTATTGAAGAACAATAACTTTCTTTATCGGCTGGGTTATCGGAACAATTTGCACCCTCATGATACAAAGCTATTATAACATCAGCCAAATTATTTGTTTTTAAATATTCCGCTTGTTTATTAACTGCTTCCACAGGATCACCAAAATCAATATCTTTTATATAAGCTGGATTAATCATAGCTGGAGTTTCTTGAGTGACAGAACCCACAAAACCGACCCTTATACCTTTTTTTTCAACCACTTTATACAGATTTTCCGGTGGAAAATATGGTTGTTTAGTGCCTTTTTTATAAACATTATCAGCTAAATAAGGAAATTGAGCTCTAGCAAAAACTCGATTTTGCAAATCACTTAGACCTTTATCGAATTCATGATTTCCCACCACTGAAACATCCAGATTTAAAGAATTAAACATATCTATAGTCGGATCATCTTGTTCAATACTAGAAGTAAACAAAGAAGCCGAAATATTGTCACCACCAGAAGCAAAAATTGTTCCGTCAGGATTTTGCTGCTTAAGGCTTTCGACTTTATCCGCATAAAGCCATGTTGCGTCATTAGTTGGTTTAGAACCACCATAATCACCTACTATACGACCATGATAATCATTAACAGTTAAAATGTCAATTACTTGATTTTGACCAAGTGCAAAACTAAAATTCCCTACTATAACAGGGCTCAATATAAATATCAAACTTACTACTGAAAAAACAACCTTCTGACATATTTTTTTCGTTTTTAACACATATTCATTCTATCAAATTATTGAGATTGTTTTAACAATTCAGACAGCTGTTTTTGTAAATCACCATACTTAGCAAAATCACCCGATTTTAAAGCCTCTTGAGCCTGATTTTGTAAATTGTCAGCTTGATTTAAAATAGCTTTTAATTTATCAATTTCGTCTAATCCCTGATTGCTGCTACTATTCGGCGTAGTATTTTGATTATTTTGCTGAGACACAACAGATGAATTGACCGTACCAGAAGTTTTAAAAACTTGCGATAAAGCCTCATCTAGCGTATCTGCAAAACCTACTGAATCCCCAAATGTGACCAAGATTTTCCGCAATAGTGGAAAAGAGGTTGGTCCAGAAGATTGTACATAAACTGGTTGTACATAAATTAAACCACCGCCTAAAGGCAAAGTTAATAAATTTCCCCTAGTGATTTTAGAACTACCAGACTGCAAAAGATTCAAAGCTTGAGAAATAGTTTGGTTGGAATTAAAATTATTTTGAGCTTGCCCAGGTCCAGGCACAGTAGTATTTTTAGGTAATTCTAAAAGATGTAATTTACCATAATTATCACCAACCACGCCGGCCTTATTTCCTGCATCAGAATCAGCTGATAGAAAAGCTGTTAATATTTCTCTAGACGAATTACCACCTGGTATAAAAGTTGAAGTTAAAGAAAAAATTGGCTTATTTTCACCTGGCACCGACAAAGTTAAATAATATGGCGGTTGTGCAGCATCAGCATCTGGTGTGTTTTGCATAGTTGGATCATTTGGTACATGCCAAAAATCCTCACCTGAAAAAAATTGTGTGGCATCAGGCGTATGGTATTTAGTTAGTAAAGACCTTTGTATTTTGAAAAGATTTTCTGGATATCTTATATGACTCATTAAATCACCAGATATCTCAGATATCGGTTTAATAGTGTTAGGAAAAATCTTTTGCCATGATTGCAAAATCGGATCATTAGGATTCCAAGCATATAAATTAACGCTGCCATCATAAGCGTCCACAGTAGCCTTAACACTATTATTAACATAATTAGTCGCTCCACCACTTAAACCTTGAATAGAATGTGAAGTCTCAGTTAAAGAATCCTGAGTAATTGATGATAAATCGGTGGTTTGAGCATATGGGTAACTAACTGAAGTGGTATAACCATCAATAATCCATTTAACTCTGCCGTCAACCACAGCTGGATAAACCCTGCCATCTAAAGTTAAATAAGGTGCCACCATTTTAACCCTTTGAGACGGATCCCTATAATATAAAGCTTGAGAATCGTTGTTAACTCTATCAGAAAATAACATCTGATATGAACCGAATCTAATAGCATAAGCTAATTTAGTTATAGGATTAGATATTTTAGGTCCGCCATTACCTTTATAAGTAGTAGTCTGGGCTTGTCCCGATTTTTCACTAGGATAATCAAATTCCCAAGCGTTTGTGCCGCTAGGCGCTCCTACCAATGAATAATCAGGTGAATTGGGTGAAAAATAAACTCTTGGTTCATATTTTTCTGAGCTTGATAAGTCCCCAGATGGCGGTAAATCTTTTTCAAAAAATAAGGGATTACCATCTGTGCTTACTTTATTACCATAAGCTGCCACTACACCGAACCCATGTGTATATACTGTGTGGTCATTAACCCAATTTCTTTGATCATTACCTGCTAAATTTATTTCTCTAGCAGCAATTAAAGTATCTCTGGATAGGCCATCAATAGTGTATTTATCCACAGCTAAAGAATCAACAAAATTATAATATTGTTTATTTTGTTGTAATTGTCTAAAAGTTGGAGCGACTACTTGAGGATCTAATAATCTAATTTGGGCAGCTGCTTCAGCATCTTTTTTCAAAGCTTCAGGTTTAGCATCTGTTGTGGCATTATATGGTTGTATATCAACATCATTTAATCCGTAAGCATCTTTAGTAGCTTGAATAGAACGCTGTATATATTGATTTTCTAGCTCTTGAGCGTTAGGATTAACCACAAAATTATTTATTATAACTGGATAAACGGTGAAACCCAAAAAAACTGTAACAACCGATACCGCTGAAATAATAGCCGGTAATTTTATTTTTCCGCGTAACACAATAGAAATTAAACAAATAGTTACTAATAAACTAGCTCCAATAGCTAAATAATACGAAGGTAAAGTTGCGTGAATAGCTGTAAAGTCGGCTCCTGTAGATCTTGTATTATCTTGTGTTAAAACCGAAAAGGAATTTAAAAAATTATAAATAATTACTAAAAGTCCTAAAATTATAAAACTAACTATCAAAGTAATTTTAGCCCCCCTAGTTAAAGTAATAGTTTTATCAGCAATATTAAAGCCACCGTAAACTAATTGAATAACCACAATAGCTATACTAGTTAAAATACTAATAGTTATTAAAGCTGAAACAATAACTTGTAAAGCAGGTAATTGAAAAACATAAAAAGCTATATCTAAATTAAATTGTGGATCAGTTTTGCCAAAGGGTGTGGAATTGACCGCCAATAATATAGCTGACCAATTTGAAGCCAATCTTATACCCGCTAAAAAACCTACTATAAAGCTAAATATTATAAAAATTCGACCTTTATATTTATCAATTAAACCTCTTAGCGAATTAGTGGCACGATTAGAAATTTGAACTTTTGGACGCATGGAATAAGAAAACCTACAAGCTAAATAGGCTAAAACGGTACCTAAAATAAAACTAATCAAAAATAAACCAGCCGATAAACCCAATTGAGTAAATAAAACTGGCAAATAACCTATTTGTGAATACCAAAGTATATCAGTATAAAAACCTGAACCTACAGCAAAAAGAATTACCAAAAACACTAAAACTAAAATTATACCAATTATTATTTTTTGTAAAGCACTCAAAGGTTTTTTTTGTCTAGGATTTTTTAATTTGGCAATTATTTTATTCGCCGTATCCGATGAATTAGTAGGTGATTTTTTCCCGCCTAAAAATGAATTTAATAAATCGCTTATGTCATTATTTCTATCAACCATAGATATAGTATAACACGAAGCAAATTGTTTTTTATAGCATAAAAACTTCTATAAAACTCTATAAATTATGACTTTTTATAATTTGCGATAAAAGTCTTTGTAAATAATTGTACACTTGATTTAATTCGGGCAAAAAAAACATATCTAAATATCTTAGTTGATAAGCGGTCATTTTTTTCTGTAAAGCTAATGACAATAGATGTATAATTGGCGTAACATCTTGTGAACAAGCTATTTGAAAACCTAGTAGCAATAAAGTTTTTTTGTTAAATACAGCTCTAATAGTTATAGGAGCATTACCCTGTTCAATAGTTAAATATTTTGGTTTTATGAAGTTTGAAAAATCAATTATATCCACATCATCAGCTAACTTATTTTTTGCTACTTCATAAGTCATACCTACACTTGATAAAATAATATCAAAAACTTTAACCGTAGAGGCTCCCTGTGAACCATTATATTTGTGTTTAGATTCAATATTTTCTATCTGACTACCTATATGATGAGCTGCTACAATAGCACTATGCGTGGCATAAGAACCCAAAGGCATATTGACATACTGTTCTAAAACATTATTATAAACACTAGCACAATCACCCACAGCGTAAATATTCGGATCTGAAGTTTGTCCATAATTATTCACTTTATAAGCTTTTGAAGGTTCAATCCTATCTAAATTACCCATTTGGGAATTTGGATGAAAACCAATAGCTTCTACAACTAAATCATAAGATAGAATTTCTGGACAACTACTAGTTAAGGTTTCGTTTAAAATAACATTTATATTATGCTCATTTAATTCCTGTTTAGCCATATCGGCAAATTTCTTATCAAAATAATTATTTAAAATTTGATCGCTTTTTTGCCAAAGATCAATAGTTATATCTGGTCTAGCTAAACGAAAAGCGTTAACTGTCTCCACACCTATATATCCTCCACCAATCACTGCCACTTTTGATAAATCAGTCTTTCGAGAAATATCAAAAAGTTTTTTACCTTCCGAAAGTGTTTTAGCTGTCAAAATTTGAGGATAATGAGTAGCTTTTTGTAGAATATTTAAATCAATTGTCCTAATAGGTGAAGAGCCGCAAGCTAAAACTAATTTATCATATCTAGCAACAATTACCTGTTCTTGGCTATTTTTAGCCAAAACTTGATTTTTATTTTGGTCTATTTCATAAACATTTGTACTACCTTGAAAATTAATTCCTTTAGAAATTAATTTACCTGGTGAAGAATACAAAGTTTGTTCAATATTATCAATTTCACCAGACACCCATAACAAACCGTCAGCACCAATATAGGCAATACTATCTGACTGCTCAAAAACAGTTATTTCTAAATCTTTATAATAATTAGTCAAAGTAGCCGCGGTGGATATTCCAGCGTGATTTGACCCGACAATCACAACTTTCATAAAACTTTACCAACGATAATGAGCAAAAGCCTTATTGGCTTCAGCCATTTTATGCACATCCTCTTTTCTTTTAATTGAAGCTCCTAAACCATTTGAAGCGTCTAATATTTCATTCATCAAACGCTCTGTCATAGTTTTTTCCCGCCTAATTTGACTAAATTGAGTAATCCAACGCAAAGCCAAAGTAGTAGCCCTATAAGGCTTAACATCATTAGGTACTTGATATGTGGCACCTCCCACTCGCCTAGATTTAACCTCTAAAGTCGGTTTAACATTAGATACAGCTTTTTCTAACACTTGAACTGGATCTGTATCTAATTTAGTCTTTACACCATCCAAGGCTCCATAAACAATACCCTGAGCTACTGATTTTTTGCCGTCCTTTAAAATCTTAGAAATCAGCTGTGATACCAAAACTGAATTAAATACAGGATCTGGTATAATGGTTCTTCTTTCAACAGCCCCTTTTCTAGGCATTATTTCCTCTCTTGTTTTGTACCATAACGACTTCTAGCCTGTTTTCTATCTTTCACGCCTTGTGTATCCAATGTACCACGAATTATTTTATATCTAACACCAGGTAAATCTCTAACTCTACCGCCTCTAACTAAAACAATTGAGTGCTCTTGCAAATTATGCCCCTCTCCAGGAATATAAGCTGTAACTTCCACACCAGTAGATAATCTAACCCTAGCCACTTTTCGTAAAGCAGAATTAGGTTTTTTTGGTGTTGTAGTATAAACACGCGTACAAACACCTCGTCTTTGCGGTGAATTTCGTAAAGCCGGAGCTTTAGTCTTAGAAATCTTAGGCTTACGACCTTTTCTAACTAATTGTTGTATAGTAGGCATAATTATAGTCTATCTCACCAAAACTCTTTTACAAAACATCAAAACTTTAAATTTAACCTCTAATTATAATTTAATTAACAGTTTTATTTATCCCATTTTTCAATTCAATCTTTGTATAAAACCAACTAGTATAATGGCTAATACCCAAATTACTGAAATTATCACAGTAATTCTATTTAAATTCTTTTCTGCCACACCTGATGAACCAGCATTAGATGAAATACCACCACCAAACATATCGGATAAACCTCCACCTTTGCCTTTATGCATTAAAATTAACAAAACTAAAAATAATGATGTTAAAACTAAAACGATATCTAATAAAACAGTAAACACTTCTTTCATTTTTATACCTCTACTTTTATTGATTGAACAAACTTATGAATAAAATCCTCTGTAAAATTATAAGCATTTGCCGTCTGAAAGGCAAAAGTTATATGACCTTTAGCGGTCAAAACATAAATATTTACATTATAAACCTGATTATTTTTTGACAATGGTTGAACTTTTGCCCAAGCTCCATATAAAATATTGTCACCAGAAAAAACTGATGAAATTAATATTTTTTGCGATAAACCTAATCCAAAGATTTGATGCATATCAGTTTGTTTTTTTAATTCGTAAACTTTAGTTAAAGGGCGATTATTATCATCTTGATAAGTCGCACTAAAAGTCACAGTGGCCTTATTATCAAATATAGCATTAGCAAAAATCACATTAGTGTTAAATTCATCTTTAGATTGGTTTTTAATTTGATCTGATTTATCAGAATCATAAACGAAGTTTTTATCTAAAACAAAATAAAACAGTTGGTTATTCACTTTCCAAGACATATTACCAGTATTTTGATCATAACTAGCACCAGTTTTAGCTTCACTATCAAGCGATGAACAACCCGCAATAGTTAAAACCACAAAAGATAAAGTTATCACAGCGACTAAAACGCAAACTATCAATCTCTTAATCGAATCCTTTTGACCCACTTTGACTCGTGCCATTGCTTTAGTTTTCGCCATTATTCTAACTACCTTTTATAAATATTTATTCAATCTAATTTTAACGCATCAATATTGCAAATAATATATTTGTTAACCTCTTTTATACTACCTACGCCATTTAAAGTTCTAACCATTTTTCTTTTATTGTAAAAATCTAAAACCGGCTTAGTCTTATTTTCAAAAAGTTCTAACCGTCTTTCGATTATTTGTTCAACATCATCTAAACGATTTTCAATTTCTTTTCTAGCCATCATGCGATTTTTTAAAATCTGTTTAGGCGCCGATAAATCAATTACTAAATCAATTTTCTGTCCAGCCTTATCTAATACCAAATCTAAATATTCAGCTTGGGCTAAATTACGAGGATAACCGTCCAAAATCCAACCTGTCTCAGTTTTAAACAACTGATTTTCAATAATTTCATTAACTACATTATCAGGCACAAATTCACCTTTTTCAATATAGGCTTCTGCCTTAGTACCCATAGGAGTCTTGTCAACTATAGCACTGCGTAAAACATCACCCGTAGAAAGATGTTTTAAATTATAATGCTTAGCTAATAATTTAGCTTGAGTGCCTTTACCAACGCCTTGTGGACCAAAAATTATAATATTCATTTTATGATAAAAACCCGTCATAATGATGTTGTTGCAATTGAGAATTAATTTGTCTAACCGTTTCTAAACCAACACCCACTATAATCAAAATTGTGGTGCCACCAAATGGTAAAGACTGCGAAAGACCTAGAAGTAAAATTAAAATTGTTGGAATTAATGCCACTAAAGTTAAATATATAGAGCCAGCTGAATTAATTCTATATAAAACATATCGTAAATAATCAGCTGTGGAAGTTCCAGCTCTAATGCCAGGAATAAAGCCGCCTTGATTTTTCATATTATC
>JAITSD010000057.1 GCA_031288055.1 Candidatus Opitulatrix roisinitermitis
TGAAATGTTTCAATACCTGTTACAGTAGTTTTTTGAGTTGGGCGAATACCGACAATTTCTACCTCAGAGTTAACTGCCAACTTACCTCTTTCAACACGACCAGTTACAACTGTACCACGACCAGTAATTGTGAATACATCTTCAATAGGCATTAAAAACGGTTTATCTAATTCACGAGTAGGTTCGGGGATGTACTCATCAACCACATTCATAAGTTCTTCAATCTTTTTAATCCATTCAGCATCACCTTCAAGAGCTTTCAAAGCTGAAACGCGAATAATTGGAGCTTTATCACCATCAAAACCTTGTGCCGAAAGTAATTCACGAATTTCCATTTCCACCAATTCTAAAAGTTCCTCATCTTGAACAGCATCAGATTTATTTAAAGCCACTAAAAGTGTTGGCACGCCAACTTGACGAGCAAGTAAAACATGCTCTCTAGTCTGAGCCATAGGACCATCAGTAGCAGCTACTACAAGAATAGCACCATCCATTTGGGCAGCACCGGTAATCATATTTTTAATATAATCAGCGTGACCTGGAGCATCAACATGGGCATAATGTCTTTTAGCTGTTTCATATTCAATATGAGCAATATTAATAGTAATGCCTCTTTGCTTTTCTTCAGGGGCTTTATCAATATCGTCAAAAGCAAATACCGGATTTAAGTCTGGGTATTTATCATGTAGCACTTTTGAAATTGCAGCAGTAAGAGTAGTTTTACCGTGATCCACATGCCCAATCGTACCAATATTAACATGCGGCTTATTCCTTGTATATTCGGCCTTTGCCATATTTTTTTCTCCTTATATTATAATAATTAATAATTTTGCTTATCAAACGAGCACAAAAATTATGACCTTTTGATCATGCTACAATTTTAGTCTATCAAAGTATTTTCTTAGTTCAAATTAAATAACATAGTCACTAAAACAGTAAATTAACTATTTCTTTATAGGTTTTTTATGTAGTTTAATCATTTATAATATGTTATAGACCCCAAAGGCACAAACCGACTAGCTCCTGTGGCTGACGGCACATTTCCGCCTTTATGGTGAATAGTTTGATTACCCAATACAGCCATAGCTATAGCTTCTTTAGCATCGGATGTATAACCTAAATCCTCTTGGCGTAATAATTTAATTTGTGGTAAGCACTTTTTTAACATTTCTAAAAGTGTTAAATTATAGCTACCTCCTCCGCCTACAACCAATTCTGTTGGTCTATTATTTAAAAACTTTATCACTGCACGAGCCACTGACTTTGCTGTAAACATAGTAGCTGTTGCTATTAAATCTTTAGCTGGTGAATCTTTAAAATCCAGTAAAATACAATCTAAATAATTTTTACCAAACATCTCCCGACCTGTTGTTTTAGGATAGTCTTTATTAATATATGGATGTGACATAAACTCATGCAAAAGTGATTGATTAATTTTGCCCGCTTTAGCTAGTTCACCATTTCTGTCATAAGGTAAATTAAAATACCTTTGAACAAGTTCATTAATTATCATATTTCCTGGACCTGTATCAAATGCTACAATTTTATTAAAATCACCATCCATTGGCATAACTGTGAAATTTGAAATACCGCCTATATTTAAAAGTATTCGCTGTTTAGCTTTATTTTGGTACATAATATATTCTGAATAGGGTACAATAGGTGCCCCTTGTCCGCCAACTGCTATATCACGCGTTCTAAAATTTGAAATCACATTTGTTCTACATTGTTCAACAATCACAGCCGGATCCACAATTTGTAAAGTAGATAAATAAAGTTTTGAATTTAAACTTACTTCAGAAATATGATAAGCTGTTAAACCATGAGAGGCAATAAAATCTAATTTATCTAAATCTAATTTAACTTTTTGACAAACTTTTTTAACCGCTTTAGAAAACAAATAAGCCAATTCAAAATTTAAACTACAAATTAATTCAGTTGTGCCTTTTTGTGGAGGTAAAATCTGTTTAACTCTACCTATAGTATCTTTAGGTATTGGTAAAGTTATAAAGTAAATTAATTTAACTTTGGTATTTTCTGAAACACCTTTTAGTGTCACCAAAGCCGCATCAATACCATCTAATGAAGTACCTGACATTAAACCAACAGCATACATTTTATTTATTAACTCAACTTTATTAAGAACTTTAAATCTAAATTAATTCACTTGTCTTATAAAACCATTAGCTTGTTTTAATTTTTGTTTAGCCAAATTAGCTGAATAATTTTTTAAACACATAACTATAGCCACTTTAACATTTTTATCAGATTCTAAATAAGCTTTTGTAGCGGTGTCATAATCAACTCCAGTAGATAACATAATAATTCTTTTAGCTCTTTCTACTAATTTAGCATTAGTCGGTTGAACATCCACCATTAAATTGCCATAAACTTTGCCTATTTGAATCATAGAAATTGTTGAAAACATATTCAAAATTAATTTTTGAGCCGTACCAGATTTTAATCTAGTTGAACCAGTTAAAAACTCAGGTCCTAAATCAACCTCTATAGCAACTTGAGAATATTGCGAGATTAAAGCCTTCTTGGAACAAGCTAGGCTAATTGTCTTAGTTCCTATTTTATTAGCATACTCCAAACCACCTACAACATATGGGGTTCGCCCAGATGCTGCCAAACCCACCACTACATCTTTAGAAGTTAAATTATGTTTTGCCAAATCCTCTCCAGCTAATTGAATTGAATCCTCAGCTCCTTCAATAGCTTGTATAAAAGCCTTCTTTCCGCCAGCAATTAATCCTTGAACTTGTTCTGGTGAAACACCAAAAGTCGGCACACATTCCGCAGCATCTAGAACGCCTAATCTACCAGAAGTTCCAGCACCTATATAAAAAAGTCGACCCTGATTTTTAAATGCTTTAACTATAATTTGAATAGCTTGAGAAATTACAGGCAGTTGTTTAGCCACAGCTTGAGCAACTTTTTGATCCTCTTTATTCATAATTTCTAAAGCTTCATTTACGGACAATTCATCCAAATTAGAAGTTATAGGATTTTGTTTTTCGGTGTCAATTTTCGACAAATCAATAGACATATTTACATTTTAGCAGACCCGAAATTACTATGAACCGCTGACACAAAGTTTTTAACATTATCTAGGTCTAAATAATTATAATTGTTATTTTGTTTAGTTAAATATGAATAATTAACTTTAGCATTTGAAGTTGTAATATCAGTTTTCCATAAATGACTACCGGCGTGAACCTGTTTTACTCTGGTTTGAATTATAAAATCTTTAACATTATTACTTCTTAAACCGCCACCAGGTAGAATTTGAATTTTATCGCCATAAGTAGTTTGTAAATATTTAATTTCTTGTACTCCTTTTATAGCATCTTCAGCATGTCCACTAGTTAAAACTCTATCAACGCCTATATTGATTAAACTTATAACAGAATTATCTACCTCTTTAGTTAAATCAAAGGCTCTATGAAAAACGCATTCTTTAAATGGTGAATAACCTTTAACTAAATTAACTAATTGTTGAGTCTTGTTAATATCAAGTGAAAAATCTTCTTTTAAAAAACCAAAAACAATAGCATCTGCACCATTTTTACAAAATAATTTAACATCCTGAAGCATAACTTTAAATTCATCATCAGAATATAAAAAACCAGCCGCTCGCGGACGAACCATACAAGCAATTTTCGTAGACTTAGTTATTTGAGATTTAGCTTGAACTAAAGTGCCTAAACTAGGAGTTAATCCGCCCTGAGGATAAACTGCTTGGCATAATTCTACTCTGTTAGCACCTGCCTGAATTGCCATCTGGCAATCCGCTAAACTACTAGCAATTACCTCAATTATTATCTGTTTCATAATACAATTTTAGCACCGTCGAAGCTTTTGTATTTATGATATTATAAAAATATGTATAAACTCTATGCTTTTGATTTAGATGGCACATTAGCTGCCTCTAAGTCAAAGATTTCAGCGTTTATGGCACAATTACTCAATCAATTATTAAAATACGCCGAAGTTTGCATTATTTCTGGCGGTAAATTTGAACAATTTGACACACAAGTTTTATCCTTCTTAGACCCTAAGGCTAATTTAAAAGCCTTGCACATTATGCCCACTTGCGGAACACAATATTATAAATGGGCAGGTAAAAATAATTCTCTAAACTTTACTCAGATATATGCCAAAAACTTATCTCTGGATGAAGTTAATCGTTCAATAGAAGCTTTGGAAGAGCAAGCCAAAAAATTACATCTTTGGGAAACACATACCTGGGGTGATAAAATTGAAAATCGCGGTAGTCAAATAACTTTTTCAGCTTTAGGTCAATTAGCTCCCGTAGAAGTTAAAGAACAATGGGACCCCAATAATTTAAAAAAAGATAAGCTGCGGGAAGCTGTAGCTAGGCAATTACCAGATTTAGAAGTTCGTTCTGGCGGTTCCACCTCAGTTGATATAACCCGAAAAGGTATTGACAAAGCCTATGGTATGAGAAAACTTAAACAAATCACCCATATTGATTTTTCAGAAATGGTTTTTTATGGTGATCGTTTAGATAAAAACGGTAATGATTATCCAGTTAAAAAATTAGGTATCAATACTGTAGCAGTTGTCAATCCTGATGACACAATTACAAAAATTCACCAAGAAATTGAAAACTTGACTATTTTAAATTAACCTTTTGTTTACCAAACTTAGATTTTTTATATTCACCAACTTTTTTAAAAATTAAAGATTCCCCAATTCTAAAAACTGATATATGCGGTAAATTTAACGGTTTTTGACCTTTAAAATTATAAATTAGCTCATAAATCTGTTCAAAATGAGCATTTAATAAACGGCTCATATCCATATCTAAATTATCTAAGGCTATTTTAATAAATCGACTAGAAATACCTTTGGGGTAGGATGATAAAACACTAACATCTAATTTAACTACGGAATTAGTTGGTTCGTCTAAAACAATTTCCGCAAAATCCAATTCAGCCAAAGTGTCTAAAGTTTCATCATCATCACCAACCAACTGGGCTGTTTTAGCTAATTGCCTTTCAACATCTTTACCTAAAACTTCTCTCATAACTGGCAAAAGTGTATGTCTTATTTGCGAACGCAAAGGATAATTTTTATCAATTTTATCAAGTGAACCATTTGTGGGATCGTTATAATAAGCTAAATCTAACTCTTTACAAATTTCCTCAGTTTCGCGTCTAGTAATATCTAAAAAGGGGCGCCAAAACAAACCACTTTGTTCTCTCATACCAGAAATAGCGGTTGTACCTGAACCTCTAGCCAAACCCAAAAGTACGGTTTCAGCTTGGTCATTTAAAGTGTGACCTAAAAATACTGAAAGTGTTTTAAATTCCTCAGTAGCATTTAAAAAAGCCACATAACGAACAAATCTGGCCGAACCCTCAGGTCCATATGCCTTAACATTAACTTTTACTGGAACTTTTTTTGTATAATCAACACCAGCTTTTCTAGCCATTTCAACAGCTTTTTCGGCCACCTTATCAGAATCTTTTTGCATTTGATGATCTACTATAATAGCAGCTGTTTTAAATTTATATTTATGAGCCACTTTAGACATAACCGCCGCCAATGCTAAAGAATCAGCCCCACCCGAAACACCTAATAAAATAATTTCAGAAAGTTCATTTTTAATTTCTGGTCTCTCAGGATCCCAATTTTCTTGACCAACAGAATCAATAAAGTCTTTACGATCAGTTAAATAATTTAAAAAAACTTTTTCAGCACTATTATAAGCGTTTTTATAAGCTTGGGACATTATAAATTATTATTTATAAAAAATTTAAAAGAAATGAGAAATTAAACCACCTGCCGCATAAAGCGGAGCAAATAAAATGGCTACCATAGTAACCACCTTTATAAGAGAGTTTAAAGCTGGCCCTGAAGTATCTTTTGATGGATCGCCCACAGTATCACCCACAATAGACGCTATATGAGCTTCTGTACCTTTTTCACCATCTGATTCCACTAATTTTTTAGCATTATCCCAAGCACCACCCGCGTTATTTAATGAATTAGCTAACATTAAACCAACTATTATTATACCTATTAAAACACCTGCCAAAGCGGCTGGCCCTAAAACTAAACCGACAAATAAAGGCGTTATAACAGCCATTAATCCAGGAATTACCATTTCCCTCAAAGCTGCCGCTGTCACAATATCTACACATTTAGCATATTCCGGTTTTTGAGTACCCTTTAAAATTCCTGGCATAGCTTTAAATTGTCGTCTAACTTCAACCACCACTTTAGAAGCTGCCTTAGAAACAGCTTGCATAGTCACAGATGTAAAAGCAAAAGGCAGCAAGCCGCCAATTAAAAGGCCTATTAATAAAAGCGGTGAAGAAACCGATAAATTCAAACCAGTAGATAAACCCGTATTAATAAAAACAGCATCAGACGGCGGTAAATCAAACGAACGGGTATCTAAAATTGCACTATGCGGCAATAGTTGATTAATTTTATCATGATAATCAGCAAATAACGCTAAAGCGCCTAAAGCTGCTGAACCAATAGCATAACCCTTCGTCACGGCTTTAGTGGTATTTCCCACAGCATCTAATTCATCAGTTATTTTGCGAACCTCAGCACTTTGAGAACTCATTTCCGCAATTCCACCCGCATTATCAGTAATTGGTCCGTATGAATCAAGTGCCACAATTATACCTGTGGTAGATAACATAGCCACAGCCGCAATAGCTATACCATAAAGTCCCATAGCTGGATCTATAGACGGACCAGCCGCCACAAAAAATGATACCAAAATACCCACCACAATTGTTAAAACTGGTAAAATAGTTGACTCAAAACCCATAGCCAAACCGGAAATAATATTTGTGGCTGCTCCAGTATCTGATGATTTACGAATAAGTTTAACTGGGCGATGTTCTGTAGAAGTATAATATTCTGTAAAACCAACCATCAAAATAGTTATAATTACACCAACTAACGAAACAAAAAACAAATTCAAATGTTTTGAACCCAAAAGACCATTGGTTATCACAAAAAAAGCTAATAAACTTAAAATACTAGAAACTGCCACACCTTTATAAAGAGCCGACATAATTTTATTATTTTTACCTAAACGCACGCAAAATACCGCAATTATTGAAGCTATAATAGCGGCCGCACCTAATAATAAAGGATATAAAACTGCCACCTCATTAATATCTGAACGCACAAAAAAATTATGAACCGTAAAACCTAACATCATAGCCGCAATCAAAGTTACAGCATAGGTTTCAAAGAGATCTGCTCCCATACCAGCACAATCTCCTACATTATCTCCTACATTGTCGGCAATAGTTGCTGGATTTCTAGGATCATCTTCAGGCATATCAGTTTCCACTTTGCCAACAATATCTGCTCCAACATCAGCCGCTTTAGTATAAATACCACCGCCAACACGAGCAAATAACGAAATTAAGGAAGCTCCAAAACCAAAACCAACCACTAATTCTATATCATTAAAAATAATATACAATAAAGAAACTCCTAACATAGAAAGACCTACAACAGCCAGACCTGTTACTGAACCTCCCTTAAAAGAAATATCTAAAGCTTTTTTCAAAGAGGTTTTGGCTGCTTGGGCTGTTCTAACATTAGCTCTAACTGACACATTCATACCGATATAACCAGCTGATCCTGAGAACAAAGCCCCTATTAAAAAGCACAAAGCTATTTTAATACCATTCATATTTTCACCAGGCAAAAGTATAGCAATTAAAATTGCCAGAACTATTGCAGCTACAGCAATAGTCCTATATTGTCGGTTTAAATAAGCTTTAGCTCCCTCTTGAATAGATTTAGAAATATCTTGCATAACTTCAGAACCAGCATCAGCTGATAAAACGCGATAAGCTAAATAAACAGCAAATAAAATTGCCATAAGACCGGAAATTGGAGCTAGGTATATCAGGTTTTCTAAATTTGACATTTTTTCCTTTCGTAAATAAAATATTTTTATTTTGCCTATTTTAACATAAATATAACATAAGTATATCACAAATTACTAAACACGAAATAATCAAATCAATAAAGTTTATTTGTAAATACACTAAATTAATTTTAGTTTTAATTGAAATTACAACAATTTAAAAAATATTAAAAAGCCTTTACACAAATAATTGAGTCTTTTTTAAAAACTCAAATAAAAATGAAAATACTTAATTAATTATTTTCATAAATTGTCTGATTAATTACATCAGCTAATCGTTTTAAACTATCTGTTTGCCAAAGATTATCTAACAAAACCTCTTGACCTTGACTATTAGCCAAAGGAATACGCCAATTAGGGTATTCATTATTAGTACCTGGCTGATTTTGAACTCTTTTTTCACCTACAGCATCAACAAAAGTGCTACAAATTAAAAGCGACGGTGAACTAGCTAACATTCTATGTAAAGCTAAAACAATTTCTTCAGTCGTAGGTTCTTTAATTTTTAAAAAACCGCCTTTACGCAATAATTTTAGCATTTTATTAACATCAGCTTCAACCTTAGACAAAAAAACCTCATAAGGTTCAGTTAAAAGACCTAATTTATTTCTTAACTTAGCGTGTTCATATTCCAAATAACCTGCTGTGGGCGGAAAATCATGATTTGTTACAGCTGCAATAGCTAATTTACGATATTTTTTAACCTTTTTAAAATCGTTTTTAGTTCTTTCTTCCCAAACCACATTTGTTCCCAAAAGCCCATGTGACTTAAGATATTTTTTCACCAAAGGTGTTATCATACCCATATCTTCACCAATTATAATAGCTCCATTTCGCATAGCTTCCAAACATAGAATACCAATCATAATATGGTGATTATAATAAACAAAAGCACCATCCGTGGCATTATGTTTCTCTGGAATATACCATAAACGAAACATCCCTAAAATATGATCTATTCTAACAGCACCAACATTTTTCAAAATGCGTTTTACTAAAGTTTTAAAAGGTTCATAACCGGTTTGCTCTAAAGCAATGGGTGAAAGAGGGGGCTGGCTCCAATTTTGTCCTAACTGATTAAATAAATCTGGCGGAGCTCCAACAGTCGCCGCATAAATATAATTTTGACGATTAGCAAAAACATCAGCCCCTAAAGGATGAACCCCCACTGCTAAATCGGCAATAATACCCAATTTCATACCAGCAGCTTTAGCCCTTGATTGAGCATTACTTAGCTGTTGTTCTGCTATCCACTGTAACCATTTATAAAACTCCACTATTGATTGATGTTTTTTAACCATTTTTTGAACTTTTTCATCATTTATAGTATAAACTTTTGTCCAAGCCGTTTCGTCCTCAGTCGGCACACCCCATTTTTCATAAAGCATAGACCAAATAGCAAAACCTTCTAAATTGTCACCCTCCTGTGTTTTATATTTGACAAATTCAGCTTTACGAGAATCGTCTAAAGGCGAAGCGTAAATTATTTTTAAAGCCTCAATTTTAGCTTGCCAGGATTTATCTCTATCTATATAATTGGCATCTAAATTTAATTTGGACACAGATTTAAATAATTTGGCAACTTTAACTTTATCATCAGGTGATAAATTATTAAATTCTGGAATAGTATTTGGTCTTATATATATATTATTTAAAAACAACCTAGAACTTGGTAAATATGGCGACGGTGTTATATGTCCTAAAGGTTCAGCTGCATGCGTAGGATTAATCAACATAAAATCAGCTTTGTTTTCTCCAGCAGCTTTTTCGCAACTAATTGCTAAATCTTCAAAATCACCCACACCCCAAGAAGTTGTAGATCTAACTGAATAAAATTGACTCATATAGCCCCAACGCTTATGTTCTTTTAAATAACTAGGCAAATCAATAGTATTTGGAGTCACAATAAAATAACTTGTATAAATATTATCCGCCACCTCTAAAACAATTTTGTGATAACCGGGTTCAATATCATCTTTATATTTTTGAACCATATGGCTTATTTCAAAACCATCAATTATTTTTACATCATTATATTTACCAGAATCCAATCTATAAAGCTCTTTTTTATCGCCTGATTCTTTAACCAAAGTTACCACCGCAATATTTCCTTTAGGAATATAAAAATCTAAAATTATATCTTCGCCCACCGATTTATGAATTGTGGGAGCTAAGGGCGTTCGCCACGGTTTTAAATCAATTTCTGCTATAGCTTCCTCAATAGCTTCATCACTAGAAGTATCAACTCCGA
The DNA here is from genome assembly GCA_031288055.1 of Candidatus Opitulatrix roisinitermitis. Lineage (GTDB taxonomy): Bacteria > Actinomycetota > Actinomycetes > Actinomycetales > Bifidobacteriaceae > Opitulatrix. Next base: position 10,194 of record JAITSD010000057.1, read on the forward strand.
AAGCTTGTAAAATTAAACCTAAATTACTCTCTGATATTTCAATAAATTTCTTTTTTGGCCCTATAAAAAAAGTTCCAATATTGTATTTTTGGGCTAATTTAATAATCGGGGATTTCCTTTTATCCTTTTTTGGCATAAATCACCTTTCTTTTTACAAATAACAGAAATTATAATAAATTATTATAAAATAATTTTATTAAAAACACTTATTTAATTTAATCGTTTTCCAATAGTTGGTGAAAACAAATGTAATTGTTTTGTATCAACTTTCACAACAACTTCTTGATTAGTTTTAGGTAAAATTCGTGGCGGTATTCTAACCACAACTTGATCATGAGCACCAGGCATTCTACCATAAATATAAGCGTCTGAACCCAAATCCTCAACAAATTCAACATCCAAATTAAAAGTATCAGCCTCGCCTTTAGACGATAAACTAGCCGCCTCTGGCCTAAAGCCCATAACTATTTTACCTTTATCGTCAACTGGTAAATTATCAATAATAGTTTTAGGAATAGAAATTATATTATTACCAACTACAATACCTTTACCTGTTACCTCATGTGTGGAAATATTCATAGCTGGTGAACCAATAAATCCAGCTACAAATACATTAGCTGGCTTATCATACAATTCTATTGGTGTACCTAATTGTTGTAAAATACCTTTATCTAAAACAGCAATTCTATCACCCATAGTTAAAGCTTCTGTTTGATCGTGTGTCACATATACAGTTGTAACACCTAAATCTCTTTGCAAAGAGGCAATCTGAGTACGCGTTTGAACTCTTAATTTAGCATCTAAATTAGATAGCGGCTCATCCATCAAAAAAACTTTTGGTTTTCTAACAATAGCTCTACCCATAGCCACTCTCTGTCTTTGTCCGCCAGACAAAGCTTTAGGTTTACGATCTAAATTGTCATCTAAATCTAAAATACGAGCCGCTTCCTCAACCCTTTGTCGAATTTGATCCTTTTTCATACCAGCAATTTTTAGAGCAAAACCCATATTCTCAGCCACTGTCATATGCGGATATAAAGCATAATTCTGAAAAACCATAGCTATATCTCTATCCTTTGGAGCTGTGGTGGTCACATCTTTATCACCAATAAAAATCCTACCCTTTGTAACCTCCTCAAGACCTGCCAACATTCGCAAACTAGTTGTCTTACCACAACCTGAAGGCCCCACTAAAACCAAAAACTCACCATCTTTAATATCCAAAGATAAATCATCAACCGATGGTGTTAAATTATCGGGATAGACCTTTTGCACGCCCTGAAAAGTTACAGTAGCCATGTTTTTATTTTATCACAAATTCTTTTTTCTCGGTAAGTCACCCTCATAATCCCAGGCTTTGCCATTAATTAACAAAGTTGGAGTACCAGGAATTAATTGACTATTTCTTAATACTTCAACCTCAGCCTCCATTTTTTGGCCAAATTCATTATCGGCCTTAATATTTGCGATTTTATCAATTAAACTCTTTTTAGCTCCTAAAGTTTTTGCCCAATATGCCAATGTATCATTACTGCCTTGTTTAATATCATAATTATCAGTTTCTTTTGGTTGAACGCCTTTAGATAAAATTTTTGATATAAAATCCCAAGCGATTTCAGGCTGATACTGTTTTATGATATGAGCTGCTTGAGCTGCTCGAATAGAATAATGATAACCATTAGAAAAAACATCAATCCAAGCTAAAGGAATAATTGTTAAATCAATATAACCATTATCTAAATAATCTTTTAAAATGCGACCATAAGCAGCATGAAATTTACCGCAATAAGGACATAAAAAATCCATAAATAGCGTATAATGGAGTTTTTTATAATTTGGATTATCTTTACCCCTAAACTCTAATTGACTAATAAATTCTTGATTTTTCATAAATACTACACCCTATTTTCTAAAATATTTTTTTCTCTACTTTTATTATAGCAAGCTCAATTTCATAATCTTGGAATAAATAGATTTTTACTTTTTTAAATCAAATTTAATCCCATTTATAATAATTTTTGCTTGACCGATTATGATACACTAAAATTATGATAAAGCCTATTTCGTCAGTGCCTATAACCAAGCATATTTTTGTAACTGGCGGAGTAGTTTCATCACTAGGCAAAGGTATAACCGCTTCATCATTAGGCCGACTCTTAAGAAGCCGCGGTTTACAAGTAACTATGCAAAAATTAGATCCTTATATAAATGTTGATCCTGGCACTATGAATCCTTTTCAACATGGCGAAGTCTTTGTAACTAAAGATGGCGCTGAAACGGATTTAGATATTGGACACTACGAAAGATTTTTGGATGTTGAACTTAATCAATCAGCCAATGTCACAACTGGTAAAATCTATTCATCGGTTATAAATCGTGAAAGAAAAGGCGGATATTTAGGCGATACGGTCCAAGTTATTCCACATATCACTGATGAAATAAAATTATCTATGAGGGCTCAAGCTAACGACAACATAGATGTCATTATAACAGAAATTGGTGGTACAGTTGGCGATATAGAGTCACAACCATTTTTAGAAGCTGCCCGACAAATACATCATGAATTAGGCAACGACAATGTGGCTTTTGTACATGTATCTCTAATACCATATATTGAACCCTCTCACGAACAAAAAACTAAACCTACTCAACATTCTGTAACAACTTTGCGTTCCATAGGTATTACACCTGACGCTTTAGTTTTGCGTTCTGATAGACCTGTGGCTAAAAACTCCAAAGACAAAATAGCCTTAATGACAGGCGTAGAAAAGGACGGTATAGTAAATTGCGTAGATGCTAGTTCTTTATATGAAGTTCCTAAAATTTTGCATCAGGAAAAACTAGATGCTTTTATAGTTCGTCGTCTCAATTTACCTTTTCAAGATGTTAATTGGTCTAGCTGGAATAAACTACTCAAACAAATTTACGAACCTAAAAACGAAATTGTTGTAGCTATTGTAGGCAAATATATTGATTTACCTGATGCTTATCTTTCTGTGATAGAAGCTATTAAAGCTGGTGGATTCGCTAACTGTGTTAGAACAATTATTAAATGGGTAGCCTCAGATACTTGCACCACTGACGAAGGAGCTAAAAAACAATTAGCTGTTGTTGATGCTATAGTAATTCCAGGTGGTTTTGGCATTCGCGGTATCGAAGGTAAAATTAATGCCTTAAAATATGCCCGGGAAAATAAAATACCAACTTTAGGACTATGTTTAGGTTTACAATCTATGGTTATAGAATATGCTCAAAATGTTTTGGGTTTAAAACAGGCCTTTTCAACTGAATTCAACCCTCAAACTAAAGACCCTGTGATTAGTACTATGGCAGAACAAAAACAAATTGTTAATGGCTCTGGCGACATGGGCGGAACTATGCGATTAGGATCTTATCCAGCAGTTTTGAAACCTAATTCATATGTGGAAAAATTATATAAATCCTCAAATATAACTGAACGACACCGACATCGTTATGAAGTTAATAACGATTATCGCGATATGTTAGAGGCTAAAGGTTTAATAATTTCTGGCACATCACCAGACGGTGCATTAGTGGAATTTGTTGAATTATCAAACAAAGTTCATCCCTTTTATGTAGCTACGCAAGCTCATCCAGAGTTTAAAAGTCGACCAACTAATCCTCACCCCCTATTTAAAGGTTTAATTAAAGCCGCAAATTCTCATAAAAAATAATCTATATAGACATTTATTATTCATAAATGAACTCTTTTTACAATCATATTTCCATTCACCTACTCTAATAAAGCGTGCTAAACTACTAACATATGGCGACCGTAGTTCAGTGGTAGAGCACCTGATTGTGGTTCAGGGTGTCGCGGGTTCAATCCCCGTCGGTCGCCCTTATACCGGTTCTAAGTCTGTGCTAAACTGGATTTATGGCTAATATATTAGATTATATAGAAGTTGATAAAAACTTTGCTGCCGCACCAGATATAATTATTAAAAAATCTAAACACCCTAAGGAGTTTTCTGTTTTTGAGTTAACAACTGGAGATGGATCGGTAGTAACTGCTGGCTCAACCATTGAAGTTAATTATCATGGTCAAATATGGCAGAGATTAGAAGTTTTTGATTCATCTTTTTATAACGAAGAAACGGTTAAATTTCCTATTGGAGTTGGTAGCGTTATTAAAGGATGGGATAAAGGACTAATTGGCAAAACCGTGGGTTCAAGGATTCTTTTAATAATTCCACCAAACTATGGTTATGGCAAAAATGGTATGATGCAAGCTGGTATTTTCCCAGAGGATGTTTTAGTTTTTATAGTAGATATAGTATCTGTCAAGAAATAAAAATGAAACCACTAAAAAAATGGTTTGAAATTAATAAAAAAGCCATAACTGAAAGATATTCGTCTAATCAAAATAAATTAAATAAAATCGGCGGATTTCTACTTTTTTTAATAATTATTTTTATAGCTCAAGCTTTAAATATTTTTATAGTAATATATAATTTTACCGATTCAGTAACTATGAGTGATTTTATGGCCAGTTCGTCAAATATAATTCGTGGTTTAGCTGCCATAGCAGCAACTTTAACTATATTCTATATTTTCAAAAAATCAAAATTAGCTCACCTTTTTGCCCAAATCACCGTTGGCTTAGAAGTTTTAAGTCAATTGCTTATAGTATTTGTTTCACAAAATTATATATTACAATATGCTCAAAGATTAAATTATTTTTTACAAAGCAGCAATCAAACAGCTAATATTATCACTCCTGATAGTGCAATTGATGTTTATAAAACCAGTGCTATTCCTAGTTTAATAATTATGACATTATTTGCTATTGTAGTGGTTCTGTATTTTAAAAATTCGCAGCGTGTATCTAATATATTAAAATAGTTTTTCCTTTATGGTGTTTTATAAAATTAAAAAACCTAATTCATTAATAAAAAAAATCATCGCGGGAGTCGTTATTTGTTTAATTTTAGGATTAGCAACTTATATTATTTGGTCTAAAATACAAAATAAAACAAATGTTATTTCACAAAATGCCACAACTAAAGAAAATACTTCATCAGGTAATAGTTGTCCTATAACGCTAATTGACTCTGACAACGCTAATAACGGTAAAATATTAAATAAGTCACCAAATGATATTTATGGTGATTTACCAATTCCTCAAAACAACCAATTAATTAATCCCAACGCAAATTTAGTTTTTGACGGCTGGTGGAATGAATCAAATGGCGGTCAAAGAATCGGACCGGGCACAGATATTATTTGTCATAGTCAACTTTATGGTCGATGGATTACTAAACAGTCTTTAATTAATGCAAATATTGGTGTACCAATTTTAATGTTTCATTATTTCACTGCCAAAGCTAATAATTCAACTATTAATGCTAATTACCAACTGGCATCTGATTTTGATAAACAAATGAAATATTTACACGATAATAATTATTATTATCCCTCTTGGACTGAGTTATCAGCTTTTATTGACGGTAAACTAGCTTTACCTAAAAAATCAGTTATGGTTACTGACGACGATAATGAAATTTCCTGGTATGAAACAGGTGTACCAATTATTAATAAATATAAAATATATGCCACAATGTTTTGTATTACTGGCTCTTGGTGGGAAACAAGACAAAAATCACCATCAAAATATATTATGCAGCGTTCACATACTAATGGTATGCATAGCCCCGAAAATGGTAATTTTATAGGCTATATGATAAATCTACCAGCTGACAAAATCGCCCGCGACCTAGAAAAATCAGCTGCTAAACTAGGCGTTAAACAAGTTTTGGCTTATCCGGCTGGTGAATATAACGATGAAGTTAAAAAGGGTGTAAGATCTGCTGGTTTTGATATGGCTGTAACAACCCAATCTGGTGTTGTAAAAATTGGCACAAATAAATTAGAACTGCCTAGAATAAGAATGTCTTATGGACAAGAACTGACTTCTTTTATAGCTGATGTTAATTAAAAAATATAAGCTCACAAATGACTAAAACAGTTCAAAATAACGACCAGCAAATAGCCAAATTATACCAAAATAAATATTTTATATACCCTACTATAAGTCTGATAATAGCTGCTATTTTAGTATATTTATGGTTTCCAGCGAATCTTTGGCAATATCCCATTCAATTTACTGATGCTCCAGCTCACTATTATTATATTGCTAAATTAGTAAATCAAGGATTTGGAACCGCTTTTCACCTAACTAGTGAAAATCAATTTTATCCGCCGCTTTGGCATATAGTCGCAGCTTTAATGGTCAAATTTTTTAGCGTAAATATTATGACTGGAGCTGCTTTAAGTTGGTTATTTTTTAATTGTTTAGTTTTTCCACTAGGCAATATTTTATTAGTTTGGTATTTTATTGACAAAAAAAATCTAGGGCTTTTAACCCTAACTCCTATAATTAGCATAGTCTTAACGCCTATGCCTTATCTTTTACTTCATCAAGGGCCTTTATTAGCTTATGGTTCGGCTTGTACTCTTTTACCTTTAACTTTGTTTTTCACTTTGAAAACTTTTGACATTTTTTTGAATTGGCAAGCTATAGTTTTTGCCAAATATTTTAGTTTAACTATATGTTTATTAATCCTAGATATTTTAGCACAGCCACGAATTATATTTACATATTTATTAATTCTATTACCGTTCATAATTAATTATTTAATCCAATTTCATAAAATTAATCCTAAATTATTTAAACGAATTTTGCAAATTATAATTATTTTAATAGCCATTTTCATCAGTCTAACTATATTTTATGTTCTAACAAAATTAAAAAGTTCTTTACTGCTCCATCCCGAAAATTGGTTTACATCTCACACAGGTTCAAATAATTATTTATACACTTTTTTAAATGCTTTTAGCGGCGGAATATTATTATTTAAAACAAGTTTAATAAATATAATTTTAGCTAGCTTTTTATCTATCATAGCTATCTATATAATAATCAAAAACTTTTTAGCAAAAAATTGGCAATTAGCCAGTGCATATATTTTAATAGCTATTATTTTTATTTTGGCCGACACATCAAGTGGCGCAATTGGAAACCTATTAACAGCCCCCTGGTATCATGATGAAAATCGTATAGCCACGGCTTTACCCACAATTTTAATTTGTTTAATTTATCAATATTTAGTTTCAATTAATTATAAATTTGAAAAAACTTTTTCAAACACAGCTAATAACATATTTAAAAAATCAGTTCTTTGGTTAAAACTAAATAACTATTTAAAAATTAAGCAATATAAACTAACTGCTATTTTATCTGTTATGTCAATTTTTATAATTTTTGGATTAATTTATACTTTAGATACCACTAGAAATTATCTAGGGAACAATTTAAATGAAACTAGTAATGTTAATATCGTAGCAAAGAACAGTATTTTAACAATTGAAAAAATTAATGCCTTTAACCAAATGAACTCTGTAATTGGAATAAATGATTTAGTTTACGGTGACCCTTTTACTGGTTTACAATATTATTATATCTACCAAACTAGACCCGTTTTCTTTCCTTATATTAATCCCCGCATTGACAAAAACCCTGAAATGAAAAATGTACTTCTATCTTTTGGTACACCTGATCCATATTTAATTCCTTATACCTCAAAACAAAATAGAATAAACTTTGTTAATTCTAAAAAAATGTTAAATGTTTTATGTAAACCAACTGGTAATAAAAAGTTTTTCGTTGATTTTGGTAAACCTTATAGAACAGATATGATAATTTACAATCAATTTTCTGGCTTTAGAAATCAACAAACTATTGCCAAATATGTTAAAGATAAAGCCTTTAAACGCGTTTTGCAAATACCATCAGGACAATCAAACAACTTTATAGTTTATCAATTAGCCTGTAATTAATTGTAAAACCCAAAATAATTGCGAGCGTTCCAATAACAAATGTTTTTTACAATATTACCCGCAAATTCTAAATCGTTAGGCAGTTGCCCCCGTTGAACCAATTGTCCTAAATAATCGCACAAACAGCGGCGAAAATATTCATGCCTAGTATAACTTAAAAAAGATCTAGAATCAGTTAACATACCCACAAAATTACCCAAAAGACTTTCCTCTGCTAAAATTGCCAATTGTTCTAACATACCATTTCTCGTATCATTAAACCACCAAGCTGAACCTAATTGAAATTTTTGTTTAACACCGTAAAGCCCTAAATCTTGTAAATGAGCCGTTCCCATAGTCAACAAAGGTAAATAATCATTTTTATTCAAAGAATAAAGAATAGTTCTAGGAACTAAATTAATCTTATTTTTTTGAGACTTTATCTCTAAGTCATTAAAAAATTTAACAATAGCTTGTCCCACAGTTTCATCGTTTACACTATCATAACCTGTATCTGACCCCCTTAATTCAAATGCCAGAGTATTGACATCGCGTATGGCATTAATATGGAACTGCATAACCCAATCTCTTTTAGCATATTGACTAGCTAAAAATAAATAAATAAAAGTTTGATATTTATTAACCTCCAAATCAGATAAAACACCTCCCGAAAAAACTTTGGTTAAAATATTAGCTAATTCACTATCTGTTGCTTGGCTATATACAAAAGTGTCAAACCCGTGATCTGATAGACGACAACCGGCTTTATGAAAAAAATCTAAACGACTAATAATAGCTTTTTTTAAACTATTTATATCAGTTATGGAAAAGCCGACTATTTCAGAAACTCTAGCTATATATTCTGAAAAATCAGGCTTTTCGATATGAACTAATTTGTCAGGTCTAAAGGCCGGCAAAACTTTAAAATTGGTCTCATCTTTGGCTAGAAGTTTATGATATTTTAAATCATCAGCTGGATCATCAGTGGTACAAACCACTTCAACATTTGATTTTCTAATAAAATCTCGTGGTAAAAAATTATCACTAGCTAATAATTGATTAACTCGGTCATATATTTTATCGGCCTTATTAGGCGTTAAAATGTCATCAATACCAAAAAATCTTTTTAGCTCTAAATGACTCCATTCAAAAATTGGATTACCTACTGCATTTTGTAAAGTCTGAGCAAAAGCTTTAAATTTGTCTCTAGGATCACCATCGCCTGAAATATACTTTTCATCAAATCCGGCAGCTCTCATTAACCGCCATTTATAGTGATCTCCTTTGGGCTGCGATGACAAACCGTTACTAATCCAGACTTCACTAATATTATTAAATGGTTTATTTTCATAAATAGTTTTGGCTTCTATATGACAATGAAAGTCTATAATAGGTTCAGTTTTAGCGAATTTATGCCAAAGCTCAATAGCAAAATCATTTTGCAAAAGAAAATTATTATTTAAAAAAGTTTTATCTAAATTATTTTTTTCAATTTCTTTTTGTCGATACACACATTTATTTTAGCACACTAAACTATTTATTTAAATAATGTTAAAATTAAAGTATGATAAAAAAAATTAGTTTATTAACTATTTGCATTTTTGGTTTTATAGGCCTAACGGCTTGTAGTCAAAATAATACTACTCAAACCTCCATCCCAAACCCCACAAATTCTACCTCTCCTAAACTAATAAACGAAAAGGGGCAAGAAGTTAATCCAGAGGAATACTTTAAAGATTTATCATCATTAGAAGCTAGCACAGGCGTATCTTTAAAAACTGATTGTTTGCTTTCCACTTCATTTAATTCTATAATCCAAAAAGATACAAACCCTGTGGCAGAAGCTAAATGTGAGACAAAAGATAACAATAAAATCACTTTTCGTGGTCAAAAAACAGACGATTTAACTGATATTTCTGGCATTTATGAAACTTACGAAAACTCTAAAAATCCAACAATAAATAATGCTTCAGTTTATGAAAAATATAATACTAAAAAAGATAAAGCGGGTTATGCTTTTTGGTATAATGAAAAACTAAAAACATCCTATTCTATCCAATTTAGCAAATGGGATGAAGAATATTTAAAAAAGATTGTCTAGTTAGTCTTTCCACAAAGTGGCATATGGATGACCGGTTAATTTTTCCGTAATATCTTTAGCTTCCTGACTAACATCATCTTTTGAACCACCAGCTTCTAATCTATCAATTTCTTTCACTAAAACTGCATGAGTATGACGGTTAAGCCTAAAAGAAAAAGATACAACTAGTGCCACAATTATTAAAATCACAGTACCAAAAAAGAAAATTAACACAATTTTATCTGTCACAGCATTTGGCAAAGTTAAAGCATAATTATGAATTGCTTCAACACTGCTATTTTTAGGGGCTGGTTTAAAACCGGAAATATTTAATAAAATACCAGCAATCCATGTTGCTACAGCCCCAGTAGATTTTCTGAAAAAAGTCATAACAGCAGCATATATACCAGCTCTTGATTCTCTAGTCATAATTCTATCAACATCAGGAATAAAAGGAAAAACATTCCATGGAGTAAACTCTAAAATAGCTCTGCCCACTTGATAAAATAAAGATACTATAATTAAAGCCAACATAGGATTTGCCAAAGCCGTCACATAAATTGAAGCGTAGCCTAGCATTGAAGCAATTATTAAACCAAACGATAAAGAAAATAAAAACTTAGGCCCACGGGTTATCATTAATTTCGCAGCCATAAGAGTAGCTGGTATACCAATAACCGAAAGAGCTAGGAGTGTCCAGGCATCACCTCCATTTAAACCAATAGTGTAAACCACAAAAGTTGGTAACATTGTAGCATAAAAATCTTTACCTGTAAATGAAAAAATATAGACAAATAAATGTTTGCGAAAAGCTTTATTCCTAAAAGTCGAAAAATAATCTTTAATACTAACAGCCATTATTTGAACAAAACTCAATTTAGGTTTGGCATCAAGTTCCGCCACTAGTTCTTTAGTCAAAGGAGTTTCCCAAGTCGTACCCCAAGAAATAAATATAGCTACCACAAATATAATTGTCCAAATTATACCAGCAATTAAATAAACACTGGGATTATGAGCGTTCTCTAAAAATGATATAATAATAAAAATTAAAGATGTACCTGTAGCAGATATAAACATTCTGGATCCTGACAAAACAGTTCTTAATTTATAATCTTTAGTCATTTCAGTTGGCAAAGTCTCCCAAGGAATTAAAATAAAAGCAATAATAATTTCAATTACAATATAAACTAATAAATAAAACCAAAAGTCACCAATAGGCAGCCAAAATAAAGGATAAATAAAAGCAAATAAAATACCGCCAAACAAAATAAAAAAATGTCGACGACCGAATTTTCTACCCAAACAAGTTTTATAAAAATTATCAGTGATATCTCCTATGAATAACGAAAAAAGTGCATCAACTATTCTACCAATACCCGTTATGGCTCCTGCAATGGCTGGTTCAATTCCATTAAACATCAAAAAGGTAAAAATTACTCCCGAAACAATACTATTCCAGCCCCCTCCCATCAAATCAATCATACCAAAACCAATACCTCTTTTAACATTTATTTTCCTAGGTTTATAAATTCGTGAACCTAGATAATCAAAATTATTCAACTTCTGTTTCATAACTTCATTATATCTCTTAATTCCTCCAACCAAAAATAATTATTTAATAAGTTATAATTAAATAAATTCCAAACTGTTGTTATTTTATTAAATAGCAGTTTTAAACAAACTTTTTTTAATTATTCTAGACTGCCAAACACTAAAACCAATTAGACTAACCAAAACTATTAAACTTATAACACAGCCTAAATAAAAACCTGGTGCTACATAAGATAATTCAATACTATGTTGACCTTTAGATATATTAGCGCCTATAATACCGCCATTAACTTGAAAAATCGGCGTGTCTTTGCCATCAATTTTTAAACTGAAACCTTTGTCATAACCTATTGAAAAAGCCATAATTGAATTAGGTTTAGAAATATTTATATTACCCTTTAATCCATTAGTATCAAAATTAGTTACCTCCATTTGATCAAAACTTTTATAAGCATTTAATAAACTGTCTACAGGCATAGTAAAGGCTTCTATTTGCTTAATTTTGAAAGGCACATTTTCATCTTTACTTGACTCCAAACGCTTAGAAATAGTGATTACTAAATCATCTAAAGAACCATCTTGATTTGGTGAAATAACGTATTTTAGTTCATTGTTATTATTACCATAATATTTATTTTTCATATAAGCATTTTCATTACCATTAATATCTATTTTATGAATAAAATTATTAGGATCATTGAGCATAGTAATTTTAATAAAAAGCAATTTATTATGAAGTTTAATCGGTAATTTATAATTAATCTTTAAAGGAGTATCAATAAAAAACGATTTAGGGTTTTTACCAACTTTATTAAATATATTAGTCAAATCCAAAGATTCTAAATTTGATACATCTGGCAAAGTCTTAGAAGTTAAACTATTATCTTTACTTATGCCAGAAATTAGAGATTGGACCAATTGCAAATTATTCATCTGTGTAGAACTTGAAAAAACTTTATCACTGGCATAACCCAAAGAAAAAACTTTATCATTTTTAAAAGTATACTGATTTACTTTAGTAAATCCAGCAATCTGACGAGGTAAATCAACGGCATTAGAATTATTTGAATTATAAAATAAATATTTGCAACCCAACATTATAGCACTTAAAGCATTGTTATTAGAATATAAATACCAAGGGAGAATATTAATTGTACCTATTTGTAAACTATTTCTAAAAAACCGTTCATAAGGTTTATTTAAAATTGAAGCATAAATACTATCTGAAAAATAATTTGCATTAAAAATTTTATTACTAGGCGGTAAAAGACTTGAATCGTATTCCACACTAGAACGATATTTACCGTTATTAACATCACTATTTAAAGTCTGATCTATAGAATTATTTAAAGTTTGACTTTGAAGTGATTGCAGATTTTTATATGGAATAAAACCCGATGCATCTAAAGGATTATTGAATTTTAAACTAGATGAGGAAATTGATATAATTAGAACACAACTTAAAAAGACCAAAGCCGTTTTTTTATAAATAACTAACTCGCTTGACATAAAAAATCGCCTAATAACACACAACGAACCAGCCGTTAACAAAATTAACAAAGGTAACATCGGCACAAAACATTTACTCCAAATATATAAACCACCATTTATTAAATAATCAAAAATTGGAAAAGTCACAATTATCAACCAAATTAAACTAGTAATTTGCCAAGCCTTATTTTTATAAAACAACAAAACTAATAAAAATAATAACCAGGCAGCTGTGAGACCTAAAGCATGCTCATCATTGCCAGCAAACGGATTAGGTAATAGTAATTCTGCTAAATTAACTGATGTTTGCGATTGTCTAGCACCTTGCCAAATAGTCAAACCAGTTGGCACTAATATAACAGCTGACAAAGCTAACCCCACTATAGCCCTAAAACTAACTTGCCAAAGGTTTTTTAAAAATAAACTTAAAGCAAATTTTTTAGGAAATTTTTCAAAATAAACAAAAACCGTATATAGTCCTATAGTTAAACAACAAGATAATAAAAAATAATAATTAATTAAAGAAATGAAAAAGACGCCTAAAATAAGCTGCCAATATCTGCTATTTCTAAAATAACTATCAACACCAAATAAAGCTAACATAAGAAAAGGTAAATAAGTAATAAAAACATATTCATTATGAGTATTAAAAACCAAAGGCATACTAACCAAAGTACATATTGTGGCAACTAAACTTATAATACTATCAAATCTTTGACGCAAAAAAATGTAAATTAAACCAATAGTTGCTAAAACAATTAGTGTCATTATTATCACCCAATACGCATACATAGAAACAAAAGGCAAAAAATAAGATAATATAATTAAAGGATTACCTAAACCATAATAGGTTAAATTGAAAGCATTTTGGCCGCCACCTAAATTATGAATAAACTGAGGTAAAAGTTGATGGCTCTGGTAAAACAGCTGTCTAAAGTCTTCCGCAAAATCACGAAATTGAAACAAAGAATCAATAACACTAGCATAAACAAAACCTAATTGCCTAGCCCAAGTAAAGATAGCTATAATAATAGATAACGTAACTATCTGCAAAGCTCCAAAAATTATCCAATCTTGCTTAGTAAATCTTTTTAAAATTGCTACCATAATAATTTCTGTTTTCTCATTTGTCTTTGACGACAAAATACTAAAATAATTATCACTAAAGTCAATAAACTAACTGTACAACCAACTAGATAACCAGGGGCTTGATATAAAAGCTCAATGTGGTGCTGACCTGTCTGTATATTAGCCCCTATGATACCACCATTAACTTTAAAAATGGGTGTATCTTTGCCATCAATTTTTAAATTAAAACCATTATCATAAGCGATAGAAAAAGCCACGACTGAATTAGGTTTAGAAATGTTTATATTACCCCTTAATCCATTAGTATCAAAACTGGTTATAGACATTTGGTCAAAGTTTTTATAAGCTTTTAACAAATTATCTACCGGCATAGTGAAAGCTTCTATATTTTTAATTCCATACTTACCTGCATGTAAATAAATATATAAATCACTCAATTTACCAGCATTATTTGGTGAAATAATATATTTAAATATTTGATTTTCGTTATTATAATAACCATCATATTTATTACTAACCATATGTGTATTTACTATGCCATTAATCCCAATAGGCATATTGTATTGACTATTATCAGAAGTAAAAACTTTTATAAAAATTAATTTATTTTGTAACTTAGTTGGCAGCTTGTACGTAAATCTATGAGATTTAGCAACATTAAAGTTCTGACGATTTTTAGCAACCTTGTCGAACATATTAGATAAATCAATTTTTTCTAAACTTTGAATATCGGGCAAAAACTGACTATCTAAATCGTCATCTTTAGATATACCCGAAATAAGCGATTGGGCGGCTAACAAATCATTCATTTGCTTAATACTGGAATAAACTTTTTGACTAGCAAACCCTAAAGAAAATACTTTATCATTTTGCCAAATATTTGTCTGTTTTTTAACATAACCCACCATATTATATGGCAATTTTTCTGCATTTAAGGAAAAAATATATTTATTGCCTTGAAGTATACTTTCAAAAGAATTCTTAGGCGGCGATATACAAAAATTAGCAAAATCGTTTGAACTACCCCAAAGCTGATTTCTTTGATAATTAATATATGACTTATTTACTGTGGATGAATAAATTGAATTACTAAAATAATTTAGTCCAAAAGTTCTATTATAAAAAATATCACCATAAGCATTTTCTATTTCATTATTATACATAAAATTAGAACGAAATATTGAGTCATCATATTTTGTAGCATTTGATACTATATCATTGATATTTGTTCCAAATGACCTATTAACCTGTTTGAATGGGGTATAAGAAAAATCCGAATTAGTGGGTGTATTTAAGAAAAAACTAGGAATTGCCACAGATCCAATTATAATTAAAGCAAAAGTCAAAGCCATAATTTTTTTATATGTAAAAAATCTCTGTTGCCAAATAGCTTTAGTTAAAGCAGCAAAACTATAAGCTATTAATAATCCGGCTAAAGGTAAAAAGGGTAAATTAGTTTTATAATTTATATATAAACCACCATTTAAACATAAATTGAAAATGGGCAATAATAATAATAATAATAATAATCCCATAATTAGATATATTTTGTCATTTAAAAACAATAAAAAAATAAACAAAACTACACAGCCTGCACCTAGCCCTATTGAATAATAGCCGTCAAACCCAGTTAAAGTAGGTATAAATAACGACCACAAATTAATATTAGTTGCAGCTTGTCTAATATTTTGTAAATTTGCAAATAAAGTCGGTATTATCACAAAACTTGATAAACCTAAACC
Source organism: Candidatus Opitulatrix roisinitermitis (assembly GCA_031288055.1). Classification (GTDB taxonomy): domain Bacteria; phylum Actinomycetota; class Actinomycetes; order Actinomycetales; family Bifidobacteriaceae; genus Opitulatrix. Next base: position 25,986 of record JAITSD010000057.1, read on the forward strand.
AAAAAGCAAGAATAAAAATACTTTGCCGAAATCTAAAATAAATTGTTTAATTTTAGGTTCATTAAAATTAATTTTCAACCAAATAAATAAACTGTAAAAACAAATTACCAAAAAACAACTAGGCACAAAATAAAAGGAAGTCAAAGCAATTAATGCTACATTTATAATTAATAAAAACCATTTATTATTAATTAATAATCGTCTAACGCCAAACAAAGATAATATTAAAAAAGGGAAATAATCCATCATCATATATTGATCATGAGCTTGAAAAATAAGTGACTGACTAAAACCAAAACATAAAGATGCGACTAAACTAGGAATAGTTTTAAAATCTTGACGCAAAAGAAAATAAAATAAACCAACCGATACTAAAACAAAAATTAATAAAATACCTAACCAAAAATACGACATAGGAATAAAAGGAAATAGATAGGATAAAATAATAATCGGATTACCTAAGCCATAATAAGCTAAATTAAAAGCATTCTGTCCGCCGCCCAAATTAGGTATAAATTGTGGAATAAGTTGATGGTTTTGATAAAACCAATCCCTAAATAAATCAGCCAAAGGAATGTGTTGCAAATTAGGGTCACCAATAAATATATACATATTGCCGCGTAGAAAAGCGTATAACATAAACCCTAAAATAAAACAACCAATAATTATCTCTAAAACCAAGCAGGCTAAATAGTCGGCTTTTGGTATTGATTTAAAAGAAAGTTTCATAATGGCGTTTAGGTTTATCTTTAAAATATTCTATCAAATAAATTAATATAATTGAGATTTTTATTAGCCAAAATCTATAAAATACTTTTACTTATTTCTAATAAAAAACTTTAATCTAGCAATTCTATAAATTGCAAAAAATATTAGAAACAATAAAGTAATTATACTTATAACCCAACCTATAACAAATCCAGGAGCTTGATAAGTCAGAACCACCTGATGTTTACCCTGTTCTATATTTGCACCAATTATACCATTATTAACTGAAAAAATTGGTGTATTTTGCCCATCAATTTTTAAACTAAAACCCTTGTCAAAAGGTATAGAAAATGCTATAACTGATTTAGGGGCGGGTATATTTATATCTCCCGTCAGACCATTTGTATTATACGAAGTCACATTCATCTGATTAAAGTTTTGCCGACTATTTAATAAATTATCCATAGACATAGTAAAAGCTTCTACTTTATCAATTTTAAAAGGAATATTTTTATCACCTTGCCTAGCAATTGATTTAGCCACTTGAATTGATAAATCAGACAAATTACCTGCATTATCAGGCGAAATAACGAACCTAAATATATTTTTATTGCCGTAAAGACGATTAACTGTATAATTATTTTTTATACCATTTATGGAAATCTCATGTGTTAAATAATCTTTTTCAGGCATCATATCAATTTTAATAAAAAGTAACTTATTATGTAAATTAACTGGTAATTTATAAACAAATTTTTTCGGCTCATTAACTATAAACTGATTCAAATTATAGCTTATCTTTTTAAACATATTAGTTAAATCAATTTTTTCTAAACCAGCAACAGTCGGTTTCAAATTAGAGTCAAAATTATTATCTAATGCTATACCAGAAGTTACAACTTTAACTGATTGCAAACTGTCCATACTTTTTAAATCGGAATATATTTTGTCACTAGCATAACCTAAAGAAAAAACTTTATCATTTTGCCAAACAAAAGGCTGTTTTTGCCAAAATCCAGCAATTCTATAATTTAATTTATCTGGCTGATTAGAATAAATATATTTTGAACCAGTCATTAAAGCACTTAGTGGGTTTTCTGAGGAGACTAAAAAATTTGAAGCCGTTCTGCCTGAAGATACCCATAAAGTGTCATTATAATATTCCAACCATTGTTTAGTAACCACCGAAGAATAAATAGCGTTAGACAAAAAATTAGCTTGCCAAATAGTATTTAACGGCACAATTTTATCTGAAAAGTTTGATATTATA
>JAITSD010000099.1 GCA_031288055.1 Candidatus Opitulatrix roisinitermitis
TTTAAATTCTTTTGTGTAACTTTTAGGTAAAAATTCGTCCATAATAGTCATTTTATCATTCCTTTCTTTGTTGAACGTTTTGTGTCAACCAAAAGGGTAGCAGTCCCGTTGGTCTAAAATAATTACCAAAAACGGATATTAATCTAACAATTTCGTTAGAAAATTATCAGGCTATTAAGTGTTTTTTTTTTTGGAATAATTTTAGTATGGAAATTAGAAAAACTAATATAGAAAATAAGAAAAATAATATAGAAGTTAGAAAAAATTGGAATAAGTTCCCCTTTAAAAAATTAGGAATTATATTTTGTTTATTTTTATTCGGAGTTGTAGCTTTTGTAAGTGGCAATTTATCACAAGTTAATGCCGCTTCATCATCTACGGTTTTGCCGGTGGCTAAAGGCGGCACGGGCAGCAATTCGGCCAGCGGAGCTAGAACTAATTTAAACGCCCAAGAAACTTTGGTTAGCGGTACGAATATTAAAACTGCGTTTGGTAATTCTTTATTAGGTTCGGGGAATATAACAAACCAAAGTAGTGGCTTATCGGTGTCAGCCGGTTCCCATACAACTTTTCAATTCGGTTATGCTGAACCAATCAAAGTAATAAACAATGGAATAACTCTCAACTTAGCTGACAGAAAAATTAGTTTTAAAATGGGTAGTTATTCAACCTCCTACGCCGTTTGCACATCTTTTGATAATACGCCTGTAACATACTCAAAATATACAGAAAATATAAGCAGTCCAATAGATGTAACATTTGGCTCAGGCTGGATTGGTGGATGTGACGCAACATTGAATACAACTGTTGGAGTATATAAAATTAGTACAAAACTTGGCACTGAAGGATTTTGGGTCGACGCACAAAGATTTTGGTAAAAAATTATTACAAAAGAAAACCCGTGCCCAAGGTGGGACTCGAACCCACAAGCTTTCGCACACGAGTTTGAGTCGTGCGTGTCTACCAATTTCACCACTTGGGCTTCATTATATGTGCAATTTTATCAATTATTCAATTTTTGCCGCATAGACCTTTTGCATTTTTCCGTGGAGATGGGCGGTACCGACCCGCCGTCCAATTTAATGGGTTATTCACTTTCTCCGTGTGCAGACATAAAAAACATTTCAAACTTTTAATTGATTATGTCAGCCTCATAAAAGTTCTAAGTCATAAAAAGTCCTGTAAAAACGCCTGACAACATTTTTCAGCAAGCCCTCTAAAGCGTCGCAAATAAAATACCGAAGGCAGACATCTTATTCACGCCTTAAGCAGCAAGTGCTAAAGGTTGATTATTGCTTTTGGCAATTAATTTTTACCTAATATTTTAACGAGCAATTAGATATTCTCGACACGCTTAATAAATAATCAACATTAACTGTCGAAGCCATTTCATCCCCTAATTTAGTTTTCAAAATTGTCAATAAGCCGGATTCTGTACTCTATAATTTTACATTATAAAGCGATAATCATCTATCTAGAGTTTATATTACTATAAACTTCATGCACTCCACCCTGACTCAAAAGCGAGTAACTTTTTTGCTGAGCCAATACTTGAGCTTGCTTTAGATGGGGTTTACCTTTCTGACTTGTCACCAAATTCAGCAGTGAGTTCTTACCTCACACCTTTTCACTATTACCTACAACAGATAAAATCTATAAATAGGCTACATCGTTTCTGCGGCACTTTCCTTAGATCGCTCTAAGTGGGAGTTACCCACCATCTTACTCTGTAAAGTCCGGACTTTCCTCTAATGAATATATCCACTAGCGATTATCTAGACAATTTATTTATAAATAAATTATATCATAACTATTTTTATCTAACAAATAATAAAAGGTTTTAAATTAATAAATTAAAAGATTTATTTTAAACAATTTTATGCAACATAAGTGGCCAAATATTTTCTTCATCTAATTTGGAATCTATAACAAAAGCTTTTAAAAATCTATCAGCCGCAGCTGGAAATAATGATTCATCTTGGGCATAAAGTGTGGCTAATTTTTGACCTTTTTTAATTTTGTCACCAGTTTTTTTATAAATAGTTATGCCAGCTAAATAATCTAATTTATCAGTTTTAGTAACTCTACCTGCTTTAAGCATAACTGAAGACATACCAATTTCTAAAGTATCCATTTTATTTATAAAACCACTTTCTAAACTCACCACATCATAACTTTTTTTATTCCCTAACAACTTAGTAGTATTATCTATATATGATAAATCGCCACCCTGGGCTTGCACTATTTCTCTAAACTTGGCAAAGGCTGAACCATCAAACAAGGCCTGTTTGGCTCTATTTTCACCAGCTTCAACACTATCAACTTTACCCCCTAAATAAAGCATAACTCCAGCCGCTTCCACACACTCATGCGTTAAATCCTCAGGACCGATATTTTTTAAAGTTCTAATCGACTCTTCCACTTCTAAAGCATTGCCAATATTATAACCTAGTGGTATATCCATATTTGTTATAAAAGCTGCCATTTTTTTACCATTATCTCGACCAATATGAATCATAACTTCAGCTAATTCTTTAGCCGTTTGAGGAGTTTTCATAAAAGCTCCAGACCCACATTTCACATCTAATAAAATGGCATCAGCCCCGCTAGCCAACTTTTTTGACATAATTGAGGACGCAATTAAAGAAATCGACTCCACACTAGCCGTGACATCACGCAAAGCGTAAAACATTTTATCGGCTGGTACTAAATTACCTGTGGCACCTATTATTGCACCACCCACTGAATTAACTATTTCGCTAAATTTATCAATATCAATTTCGGTGTTAAAACCAGGAATAGATTCTAATTTATCAATAGTGCCGCCAGTGTGTCCTAAACCTTTACCAGATAATTTAGCTACCTTGCCCCCACAAGCAGCTACTAAAGGCACAATTATTAATGAAGCCTTATCACCAACACCCCCAGTGGAATGTTTATCTAATTTAACTCCCTTTATACCCGACAAATTAATCACATCACCAGAAAACTCCATTTCGCGAGTTAAAATAGATGTGTTGTTGTTTGACAACCCTTGACATCTAACTGCCATTAAAAAAGCTGCCACCTGATAATCTGGAATCTTACCTGACACAGCTTCTTTCACAAAATAAACTATTTGTTCTTTAGATAACTTATTTTTTAAAACAACCTGATTTATAATATCTACAGTATTCACAAATACCTTTCTTATCTATTTATTTTTTGCTTTAGTTTTAATTTTTTATTGCTTCTTTAGATTTCCAAAACCTAATAGGCAAATAAGTAAAAATAATCATAATAGATATTAATATTATGGCCGAATAATTTCCGCCGAATAAATTATCAGAAACTGATGGCAAAATACCTGTGACTTGAAGCATAATTCCCGCTAATCCAAAAATTGAACCGCCTGCCACCAAACCCGATGAATAAGCCACTCCAAAACTACCTCTCTGCTCTAATTTAGTTTGAAGTTTTTTGTCATCAGGATGCCGCCTTTGCGGTAAATCAACTAATAAAAATCTTATAATAGCCCCTAAAAACATAATTGCTACAGTTTCAATAGGTAGATATAAACCTAGAGCTGCTAACATAATTGGCACACCCAATAAATGCATAACCAGCCCTAAAATAAGGCCAATTAATATCATTGACCATGGCAAAGCTCCACTTAAAATACCTTGGGTTAAAGTCGCAATTAAATTAGCTTGCGGAGCCTGAAAATGCGATATACCGTTTTGTCCAACAATTTCTGGTACTAAAATCCAAGTTGCTAGAACCATTACAACCATACCAACTATAAATGCTATAGAAAACATTTTTTGAATTTCGTATTTATTACCTCCAATAAACCAACTAGCCTTAGAACTTTGTGAATAACCCGCTGAATAAATAATACCTCCACATACCATAGTAACTAAAAATAAAAGTGTAATATTATTTTCCGAAGTAGCCTTACCTAAAATAAATAATACCATAAAAATAAGTACTGTTGTGGCTATGAATAAACCGCTTGCTGGCATATTAGAAGATCCCACAGAACCAGTTAAACGACTTGCCACAATAGAAAAAAGTATTGTTATTATTATGGCAACTATACCACATATAATAGAGGTTAATATATCAAAGCGACAAACCACAAATGCTAAAATAATAATTGACAAAATACCGACAACTAATAAAATCGTTTGAATACTTTCCGACTCGCCTTTAGATTTATCAACGCTTGATTTATTTTTCAAATCTTTTATAGTGGCTTTCAAAGAATTAATTACTACAGGCACTAATTTGGCAGCTCCTATAATACCACCATAAATCATCATACCAGCTCCAATATATCTTAAATAAGCTGAACCTAATTCATCATTAGTTAAAGCAAAAATTAACTTTGATAAATTATTCCAAACTGGCGTAGTATGATCCGCCATAGTTGAAAAATAAGAAATTAAGGGCATTAAGGCAAAATTACCAAATAATGACGACGCTATCATAGGTAAAGTTACTTCTAGACCTATAATAAAACCTAAACCTAAAAGCATAGGATTAGCGTCTATTTTAAGTCTAAATCTATAAAAAGCTGGACCTGTTACTGAGAAAACTGATTCAAAAAGTCCTAAAACTTGTGAAGTCATTGTGGTTATAACTCCAGCAAATAAAGTTCCTACACCCATTAATTTTAAGTGCTCTCCACCACTGGTTGTAGCTTGCATAGATTCAGCAATAGCTGTAGCTTCAGGAAAATGCATATCATCATGTTTAGTAGCAATTAAATAATTATGCAATAAAAACATCACACCAGCACCTAAAATAGCACCTGAAAGACAAACTATAAATGCTTCTAAAGGATTAAAACTTGATGCTCCAACAATTATAATTGCTGGAATAATAAAAACACTAGTAGTGGTAATTTCACCACCAGATGACATAGCCTGAATAACATTTATACCATATATACCTTTTTTGCGAGCAAAAGTTGATACAAAACCAGCTCCTATAATAGTTCCAGGAATACCAGCTGCCACAGTTAAACCAGATTTTAATCCAGCATAAGTATTTGAAGCAGCAAATAAAATTGCTAAACATATACCAACTATTAAAATTGGAATAGAAAATCCTTTATTAGTCTTACTGTTTTCAACCATAAAATAATTATATATTAATATCAAAAATAAGCCAAATTATCCAGCTTGACTAAACTTTTTATAATTATTATTTTTCCTATATCTGATAAACTTATAATATGTCCGAAAAATCCAGAAAATTTGATCGTGCCAGTAGAAAAGAACTTTTATTAGCCAAACAAAGACAAAGAAATAAAAAAAACCTTATGAATTTATTAATAATTGGTTTATCAACTGTTTTAGTAATAACTGGATTAGTTGTGGCATATCATTTTACTTCACCATCTACATATCAAACTAGTTCTCCTTCACCATCTGAATCAGCTAGTCCATCAGCCTCTAGTGAACAAAATCCTATACCAACTTCTGAGCAAAAGGGATCAAACAAGGGAGCTGTACCTGATAAATCCATTGCGGAAAATAAGGATTGGGATGCTGTAATTCACACATCTTTAGGGGATTTAGATATAACTCTTTTTGGCACAAAAGCCCCACAAGCCGTAGCTAACTTTATTGATTTGTCACGCAAAAACTGGTGGGGGACTAATAACGCCCAATGCCCAAGAATTACCACCAAAGGTGTCTGGATTTTGCAATGTGGTGCACCTAATGGTGACCAATCAGGCGGCCCAGGTTACTCTTTTGGTCCAGTAGAAAATGCCCCTAAAGACAATATTTATAAAAAAGGTTATATTGCTATGGCACGAAGCGATTCAGCTTATTCTAACGGTTCGCAATTTTTCATTATGTATCAAGATTCAACTTTTCCACCAGGTGGCGATCAAGCTGGATATGCTGTATTTGGCGAAATCAAAAAAGGTTTAGATAGTATTGAGGGTTTTGCCAAAACACAAAGTCCTGCCAATGACGATGGTAAACCATCCGTAGAAGTTAAAATAACTGGCGTTGATATAAAATAATTTAAAAATGGAAAACAAAACCAAAAAAAGTCCTATCACAATCTTAAAAACCGCTGACAAAAACGAAGCTAAAAAAGCCGCTAAATTTGGTAGAGTTGATTCTGATGGCACAGTTTGGTTAATAGAAAATGGCAAAGAACATAAAATCGGTGAATTTAAAGTTAAAGAACCTAAAGATGCTTTAGATTTTTATGTTAAGCGTTATTTAAACTTAATGGATCGTTTATCACTTTTTGAGACTAGAATGAAAGTAGCTAATTTAAAAAAATCTGAAATTGATTCTAGCTTAGATAATTTTAAAAAAGAATTAATCAATCCAGCCATAATCGGCGATGTAGAAAAATTGCGTCAAAGACTCGATAAAATTATTAGCCAAGCTGAAATTATTAAATTAGAAATTGACAAAACTAAAGCTGTTGGCATTCAACAGGCTATAACTGAACGAATTAAAATAATTAATCAAGCTGAAAAAATCGTCGCTGAGATAAATAATAAAGTTAATTGGAAACAAACTAGTGATAAATTCGCTGACTTATTAAATCAATGGACTAATAATCAAAAAAACTCGCCGAAAGTCGCTAAAGATATTGATGATAAACTTTGGCAAAAGTTTTCTGAAAATCGTCGAGTTTTTGAAAATGCTAAAAAAGAATTTTATGCCACATTTAATAAATCCTCACAAATTACTAAACACACTAAAGAAAAAATAATTACCAAAGCTAAAAGTTTGAGTACTTCAGAAAAATGGAATGAAACTCAAGAAGCTTTTAGAAATTTAATTAAAGACTGGAAAGCAGCTGGCCGAACTCGAAAAAATACTGATGATAAGTTGTGGCAGGAGTTTAAAGGCTATATGGATCAATTTTATGATAAAAAAAATTCAGTTGATGCAATTTTAGAAGAAGACTATGCTAAAAACTACCAAGCTAAAACAGCCATCATTCAAGATATGAAAAAACTTTTACCTATTTCAGACGCCAAAAAAGCTCGTGAGAAATACCGGGCTTACCTATCTAAACTTAGTGACATAGGTAAAGTACCAGCTAATAAAATCAAAAAAATCCAAGAGGAAATCAGCAAAATCGACAAAGCTGTATCTCAAGCTGAAAATGAAGCTTGGCAAAAAACTGACCCCAGAAAAATTGAAATTAATCAAAAATTAGCTGAATTGAAAAAGAAATTAGAATCTAAATAGTTTTCCAAAATAATAAATATATTCAGACAATTTATCTATTCTTATTAAGTTAAATATCACTTTTAAAGTAAAACTTAATTTAATCTAACATCGACTATTTGGCCAGTAATATTTGCCATAGTTGTTTTAGCTGTGAATTCAGCCACAATTTCTGGATTTAAAAGAGTTTGACTAGGTTCTTTACCAAACGCTTGAGTTCGCATAGGTGTATCAGTTCTTTGCGGATTAATGCAATTTACTCTTATATTATCATCTGCCCATTCCTCAGACAAAGCTTGAGTTAAATTAACCACACCAGCTTTAGCGGCTGAATAAATTGAATAGTCTGAACGCCCTCTAGTATATGAACTAGAAGTGAAAAAAATTAACTCGCCGCTAGATTGCTTCAAATATGGGTAAGCTAGTTTAGCAACAATTGCTGGAGCAATTAAATCAATATTTATAAGTGAACGAATATCATCATCAGACATCTTAATTAATTTTGAAATAGATAATTGTCCAGCAGTTAAAATCACTAAATCTATACCGCCTAGTTGTTGATTAGCCGAATCTAAAATATGGTTAATTGAATCAGGATTAGTTATATCCGTTTGAGTTTGGGAACGAGAAGCCGATATAACCTTGGCACCCAATTTTGAAAATAAATCTACACAAGCTTTACCAATACCATAACTACCGCCTAAAACTAAAACTTTTTTATCCAAAAAAATCTCTTTTGCGATGTGCAAATCAGTTATAGGAGCTGTTTTCATTTGAAAGATTTTATCGGCAAATTGTAAATCAATATTTTCCGTAATTTTAATATTCTCCTCGCTGCCTTGAATAACTTTAATTTCCACATCAGGCAAATATTTAAAAACCACGCCACAATTATCTGTGACTTGAAAATTATTATCTTTTTTAGCAAACTTATAGGCTTGTCTCAAGGTTGATAATTTAAAACATTGGGGAGTTTGTCCACGTCTCATAAAATGACGAATAGGCATAGAGTTTATACAGTCATTTTCGTCAACACCCACAATTGTATCCGCACTAACTATGGCTGTATCAACGGCCTCAAAATCTTGTAAAGCTAACAAACATCTATCAACAATTTTTTTGTCTATAAAGGGTCTCACAGCATCATGCAATAAAACAAATGCCTCTTTATCAGAAATAAACTGCAAAGCATTCAAAGTGGACTGAGTCCTAGTATCGCCGCCTTGAATAATTTTAATGGGGGTTGTAGTTTTAATTTCCGACAAAATATTTTGAGTTTCGGCTATTGACGATTTATGCATAACTATCAAAATTTGATCAATAGATTCTATTTGACTAATGTTTTCTAAAGTATGCTGAATTATGGGTTTACCAGCGATTTTTAAAAACTGCTTTGGAACTGTGGCACCCATTCTCTCACCCACACCCCCAGCTAAAACAATAAAAATATTTCTCATTTAATGTTATTTAGCTAAATTATCTGAACCAAAAGACAGCGGTAACAACTCCGCCAAAGTCTTAACAATTATATTATTCAAATCACCCAAAGATGCCATAATAATTTGACACTTTTCAGGCTCGCAAAACTCACGAATAACTTGTCGACAAAGACCACATGGTGATACAATATTATCATTTTTGCTGAAACTAGACACAAAACCGCCAACAATAGCAATTTTAATAATTCTTTGCATACCTTGTGCCACCATATTAACAATAGCATTTCTTTCAGCACATATAGTGGCTGGATAAGCTGCATTTTCCACATTGCAACCTAAATGAACCATATTTTCATCACAATAAACCGCCGCACCCACAGCAAAATCAGAATATGGTGAATAAGAATTATTTCTAGCTTTGACAGCTTGCTTTATTAAATCTATATTTTCCATAAATCAATTTTACCACTATAAATCAATTTAAGGCATAAACAAATTTGCTGTATTGACATTTTCCAATTGTAATAACTTTTGTTTCACTTCAAGTCCACCGGCATAGCCAGTTAAACTACCATTTTTACCAACCACACGATGACAAGGAATAATAATAGAAATAGGATTATGACGCACTGCTCCGCCAACAGCTTGAGCAGACATTTTAGTTTTGCCCGTTTGAATAACAATTCTTTTAGCGATATCACCATAACTCATAACCTGACCATAAGGTATTTCACGCAAGATCTGCCAAACTATTTGTCGAAACTCACCGCCGATAGGCGCTAAAGATAATTCGTCAGGTTTTGGCTGCTCGCCAGCAAAATATCTATTCAACCAAGATTTCACTTTCATAAAAATAGTTAAACTATTATTTTGTGAAATACCTGATAC
>JAITSD010000095.1 GCA_031288055.1 Candidatus Opitulatrix roisinitermitis
GCTTCATTAACAACAACTAATCTTTCGCTACCAAATGGGTTTGGCAGTTCAGCAACTGATATGAGTGGTATGTTTTGGGGGGCTTCATTACCAACAACTGGCTTTAGTTTACCTGCGGGATTTGGCAGTGTGGCAACTAATATGAATTATATGTTTTTAGATGCTACTCTTAACAGCAATATAATTTTAGCTTCATCATTTGGCCAAAATGTGATTCAGGCACAGTCTTTTATGAATTCTGCCACTATTAAAGGCAATTTAACTATTGAAGGCACTTTCCCCAAAGTTACTAGTGTAGAATATTTTCTTAAAGTAAATAAAATAACTGGTGATGTCATAATACCTGATAATTTTATGCCCATCAATAACGATTCTGCGATTTTCATGTATGCTAAAATTGATGGCAGCCTAACCATAGGCAATAATTTTATGGCCAGTGACACTAGTGTTTATTCAGAACTTATACAAAGTGCCGAAATTAAGGGTGGTTTATATATAGGAAATAATTTTATGCCTAGCGTTACTCAATCGGTTTCTCTTTTTCTATATATTAAAGTTAACAATCTACATATAGGAGATAATTTTATGTCTAATACTACTAGCTGTTCAGGTATGTTTCAATATGCCTCTATTAGTGGTGATTTTTCTATAGGGGATAATTTTGTGCCAAAATGTACTAATATAAGTAGCATGTTTTATTCTGCCACCATAAATAATGACCTGGCTTTGCCTACGGGTTTTGGCAGTGCCGCGACTACTATGTCTTATATGTTTAATGAAACTAAACTAAACGGCGATATTGATTGGTCAGGCACAGATTTAACTAATTCCACAGCCTCTAAATCTACCATGTTTCAAGGTATTACTTGGAACGGACATTTCATTTTAGCTCAAAATCAGGGTTCTGTTGATTGGTTAATTGACGGGACTGGCGCCACCACAGCTAATGTCAAAGTTAAAGGGAGTTAATTTATTTTTTGCTAAATTATTAATTATAACTTTTTTAAAACAAATTATTTAATTAGTTTGATTTATCTAAAATAATCTGATAATCTGATTTTTATGTGAATTATTTATTTAGTTCACACAAAATAAAGATAAAAGAACAATAGTAATTGTATTGTGTGTTTTGTTAAAACATGCATTATAAAGAACAGGATATGGATTATGAAAAAGAACAAGTTATTTAATTTTCGAACAAATGAACATTTTATAATTAATAATTTAATGGCAATTATAATAATAGCCATCAGCTTTACGGCTTTGCCAATTATCAACTTACCAAAAGTACAAGCCTTAGTCAACCAAAAAACAGAAAAGCAAACAACAGAAAATCAAGCAAGCATTAGTCTAGCTAATGGTAACCAAACATCTAATAATCAAGCTGCTACTGCCGAAACCAAATCTCACAATTTAACTGATTTGCCGCCAGCTCCTCGCAATATAGCAGTCGCTCAACCTAATTTACAATCGCTTCGTGTAACTTGGACAGCTCCTGCTACACCACCAGCTAATTATACCTACACCATTGAATTATATAATAATATCAATGCCGTAGCCGTGACTAAAACCGACATTCCTCAAACTGATACCGAATACTTATTCAGCAATTTACCCGCCAATAATTACACCGTCACCAAAATTTACACCGTCACGGCTGATAGCATAAGTTCACCCGCCATATCTAACACAGTTATTCATAATAGTTTAAACAACTCTGGCACAGTTGTTAATTTTAAAGATACTAACAACTTATCACAAATTACACGAGACGATATTACTTGGGCTCAAAGTTATAATATAACTCACGGTTATCCTGATAATAATTGGCAACCAAATAAAGCTACTACCAGGGGTCAAATGGCCACTTTTATGCATCGCTTAGCTGGTGAACCGACCAGCCAAAGCACAACGCTAGAGTTTACAGATATTTCTAAATCAATCCATAAAAATGATATTGATTGGCTGTCCTCAACTGGTATAACCACAGGTTATGACTGCACCGCCAAAACCCAACCAGTCAAAGAGTGCCAAAACGCTGGAGAGAAAGTTTTTCGGCCTAATGGATTTATAACTAGAGAGCAGATGGCTATTTTTATATACCAATTTGCCAAAGCTCCCATTGTTACTAATAATGATAAATTGCAATTAAATAGATTTAAAGATAGCTCTACTTTGTCAAATGAGACTAGTAAAATAGCTGTGTCCTGGCTAATTAAAGCAAAATTAACCACTGGTTACCCAGATGCTGAATTTAAAGCTAATAATTTAGTGACCCGTCAGCAAATGGTGATTTTCCTACAAAGTTTAGCCGACCAATTAGCTCTGGTGCCCTATTTAGAAATCGAAAACTATAATCCAACTAATTTCCTAGACACAAATCTAAATAGGGCATCCATCACTAAAATCAATTTTACCAAATCATTTCCACAATGCGATAAATCTTTTGACATATCATATAATAAATTCAACGGTATAAAAGCTTGTATTGATGGCAGCAAATTAATTATTGGCGAACCAGGAGGCGTGTCAGCTAATCCTGCCAATACTGATTGGTTATTAGCCAAATTAAATAATACGGCTGGTGTGGAACTAAATATAGATAATTTACATACTAAGTATACTCAATCAATGATAAATATATTCAATAATAGCATTATTCCTAGCAGTTTAAAATTATCAAATGAATTTGGATCAAGCGCAACAAATATGAGTAATATGTTTATTAAAGCTTCATTACCCGCTGGATTTTCCCTACCCTCTAAATTCGGTCAAAACGCCACTGATATAAGCAGTATGTTTCAAGGTACTTCGTTACCCGCTGAATTTAATTTACCAAATGAATTTGGTAAGGCCGCCATTAATATGCAATCATTATTTGCTGAAACTAATTTGCCAAAGAGTTTTTCTTTTCCTAAAAACTTTGGAAATATAGCAAAAAATATGAATTGGATGTTTTATAATACTTCATTACCTAGCGATTTTACCCTGCCTGACGAATTCGGTCCTGCCGCCACTAGTATAAATTATATGTTTAACAAAGCCGTTTTTCCAGCTAGTTTTAATTGGCCTGCTAAATTTGCAACCCAAGCCGCTAATGCAGATGGTTTACTAAATGGTGCAACATTTAATGGCAACATAACTTTACCAGCTGACTTTGGAAAAACTGTTACCCAAATTGATACTTTATTAGCCAACGCCACCATTAAAGGTAATTTAGTTATTCAAAGTACTTTTCCAAATATTACTACAAATAGTAATAACACTAACATTTTTCAATATCTTACAGTAAGCGGCAATTTGTCTTTGCCTGATAACTTTCTACCTAAAGCGACTTATTCAGATATTGTTTTTTCAGCTTTTATGAACAGTAAAATTAACAATTTGTCTATAGGGAATAATTTTGCACCAAATATTACTAACGCTAACTCTGTATTTAAATATATTGAGATTAATGGCACTTTAACCATAGGCAGCAATTTTCTATCAAATGCCACTAATAGTTCATCAATGTTTATGTATGCTAAAATCGGCAATTTGTCTTTGCCTGATAGTTTTCTGTCTAAAGCAACTAGCGTCCAACAATTATTTTATTCAAGCACAATTAATGGAAATTTAATTTTACCTAATAATTTTCTACCTAAAGCGACTAATATCAGTTTTATGTTTTATAAAGAAAGCCGAAGCAGTATAAACTTAACCATAGGAAATAATTTTGCACCAAATGCCGCTAATATAAGTTATATGTTTTATAACGCTGTTTTATCAAACGGATTTATTTTGCCTGCGGGATTTGGCAGCACGGCCACAAATATAGAATCCCTATTTAATGGAGCAACTTTACCCGTTGGGTTTACCTTACCAGCTGGACTAGGAAAAATCGCACAAAGCATGAGTTATATGTTTTCAAGTGCCACGCTAAATGGCGATATTGATTGGTCTGGCACCGATTTCACCGCTTCCACAGCTAGTAAATCTGGTATGTTTGCTAGCACAACTTGGAATAACCATTTCGCCTTAGCCCAAAATCAAATTTCAGCTAATTGGTTAATTAACGGCACAAGTTTAAGTGATAATACCAGAGTTAAAGTTAAGGGGAGTTAATTTTTCCTCACCTAATTTTTAACGCTGATTTTATTATTTTGAACTGATAAAATATGGCATTGTTGTCAGATATATTTGACAGTTTTTAAATAATGGCTATTTCCTTATTTTATTTCTTTCCAACATTTTTATTATAAAAATTTAAAGCCATAATTTTTTTTTTTTTTTTGAGGAAAAATTATATTAATAGGAAATTAGATTATAGATGTATTAGAATAATAGTCATATTTAATATTTTTTATTCTTTAATTACAATTTCCTACTATATATAGAAACATAAAGGGGAAATTAGAAAATGAAGAAATATACAAAATATACAACAAATACTTTAGTGGCAATTATAATAACAGCTTTAAGCTTAACTGTTTTGCC
>JAITSD010000110.1 GCA_031288055.1 Candidatus Opitulatrix roisinitermitis
GGTTCACCGCAAGATGCTTTATTTGCTGTGGTAATTTTTATAAATGTAATTATAGGCGTATCAGTTGAAATAAAAGCTAAAAAAGCCTTAGATAAACTGTCAATTTTAGTGGTAAGTAAAGTTAGGGTTTTGCGAAATAAAACCATAATTGAAAAAAAAAGCGATTTTTCTAATAAAGATTTATGTCAAATTGATATAGATAATGTTAAAGTGGGTGATATAGTTTATCTTAGTAGTGGTGATCAAGTACCTGTTGATGCACTTATTTTAAAAGTTCAAGGTTTAGAAGTTGACGAATCTATGTTAACAGGTGAATCGGATAGTGTAAAAAAACAAATTGGGGATAGCGTTTTATCTGGATCAATTGTAATAGCTGGTTCAGCTTGGATTAAAACTATAGCAGTTGGACAGGATTCTTATGTCCAAAAAATTACTACTGTGGCAAAAGTTTATAAACCAATTCGTTCTGACTTAGTTAATGGCATCAATAAGATTTTAAAATATATTTCATTTGGTATTTTACCAATAGCTGTTTTATTGTTTTATTCACAAGTTAGAGAATACGGATCCTTGATGACTGTTTTGGCTAACGGACAGTGGAGAACCGCTATAATACAAGCTACTGCTGGTATTGTAGGTATGATACCCGAAGGTTTAGTTTTATTAACTTCTTTTAATTTTGCCCTAGCAGCTATTATTTTATCTAAAAAGCAAGTTATAATTCAGGAACCACCCGCTGTGGAAGCTTTAGCTAGAGTCGATACTTTATGTTTAGATAAAACTGGCACTTTGACTGATGGCAAAACAATAGTTGAGAATATAGAGTTTTCTAATAAAGGCATTGATAAAAACCAAAGTTTATTAGCTTTGTCTAAAATTATTAAATCTACTACAAAAAACAACACTGCTTTAGCTATAGAAAGTTTTTTGAAAAAAAAATGTAAAGCAATTTTTAATCAAGCTAAACTTATAAATAGTGAAAATTTAGTTGAGTTTTCTTCTCAAAGAAAATATAGTGGAGCTAAAATAGATAATAAATTATGGCTTTTAGGTGCACCAGAGTTTGTCGGTTTAAAAAATGGTTTACAAAAATCTAGTTATGATAAATATTTAAATCAAGGCAAAAGACTTTTAGTTTTGACTCAAAATAATCAAATTTATTTGACAATTATATGTTCAGAAAATGTTCGTAAGGGAGCACAAAAAACTATTGAATATTTTTATTTACAAGGTGTTAACCCAATTATTATTTCTGGAGACAACCCACAGGCTGTGGCAGCTATTGCTAGGTCAGTTGGTATGAAAAATATAGTTGAGTATAATGCCCAAAATCTGCCTAGTAATATATCTGATTTGCAAAAAATAGTGGTAAAATATAATATTTTTGGTCGAGTTTTGCCTGAGCAAAAAAAAATTCTAATACGAGCTTTTCAACGAAATGGTCAAGTGGTGGCCATGACTGGTGATGGCGTTAATGATGTTTTAGCTCTAAAAGAATCGGATTTATCAATTGTGATGTCTAATGGGGCTTCTGCAGCTAAGTCAATTTCTCATATTGTTTTAGCTAATTCGTCTTTCGAAGCTTTACCTAGCGTTTTAGGGCAGGGTAGACGAGTTATGGCTAATATGGAGAGAGTGACATCTTTATTTTTAACTAAAACCTTTAGTAGTATTTTTTTGGTTTTGGCTGCTGTTATTACTTTTGAGCCTTATCCTTTGTTGCCGCGTCACTTAACGATTATTTCGGCTTTAACTATTGGTATCCCATCTTTTTTCTTAGCTTTACCTGCTAATAACATTAAATATGTTAAAGGGTTTTTGCATCGGGTTATACGATTTTCTCTGCCAGCTGGTTTTATATTATCTCTAGGTGTTTTTATAAGTTTTACAGTTGGTTTAAATTTTGTAGCTAAACAAATTGCCAGTACATATTCGGTTATTGTAGCTTTAATTATTGCCTTTATAATTTTGGCTTTACGCTGTAGACCTTTAAAATCTTGGCGACTTATTTTGTTATTTGGTTTAATTATTTTAGCCATAGCTGCTTTTTTAATACCTGTTTGTCAAACTTTTTTTAAACTTTATTTGTAAAGAAATTTAAGATTTATGAATTAATTATTTTTGGTAATTTTTTATTTGTATTTAATTAAATATTTGAAAATAGTATATTTTTGATAAACTGAAAATGGATTTAAATAAAGTTAAACGAGGAGAAAATTATGGCAGTACCTAAGGTTAAAACATCAAAAAGTCATACTAGAAGTCGCAGAGCTAATTGGAAAGCCGCAAAGACTCCTGTTCACACTTGTCCGCAATGTAAGCAGTTAAAATCTCCCCATATGGCTTGTCCAACTTGTGGGACATACAAGGGTGTAACTTATCAAGCAGCTAGGTTAAAATCATTTTCTAAATAATTTTTAACTAAAGTTGAAAATACAAAGATTTATAAGAAAGTTTCAAAAAGAGTTTAATCTGTCGTTGGATAGACAACTTTTAATTGAAGCTTTAACCCATAGAAGTTTTTCAGCTGAAAACCCTAATTTTCCATCTTATGAGAGATTAGAGTTTTTAGGAGATAGTGTTTTACAATTAATTGTTAGTTGTTATACTTATTCACAATATACTTATGATGAGGGTCAAATGACTGAGGTTAGAGCTATTATCGTGTCTCAGGAGGCTTTTGCTACAGCTGCTAAAAGATTTGATTTAGGCAGTTTAGCCTTTATAGGTAGAGGTTTGGAAAAAGAAAATTTTGCTAATAGTAATAAATTACTAGCAGATATATTTGAATCCTTTGTGGGTTGTGTCTTTATACTTAATGGCTATGATAAAACTCATGATTTTATAATTAGAATTTACAAAAAAAGGATGGATTGGCGTAGTTCGGTTTTTAGTAGAAGATTTGATGTTAAGGGCAGATTAGCCACTATGAGTCGTCGTTTAGGCTTAGGGGAAGTGGCTTATGAATATTCATCTAGCGGTGAAAATCACAATACTATATGGACAGCTTCAGCTATTGTAGGTGGAAAAGTTAAAGGACAGGGACAAAGCACAAATCAAAAAGACGCTAGTAAAAAGGCCGCTAGCGTAGCTTTAGAGACTTTAGGCGTTTAGTGAGCCAATTCGTTGATCAGGCGGTGGTTTTAAAAACGCGTAAATTATCTGAAAGTGATAAAATTTTAACTCTTTTGACTTATAGCCACGGTAAACTTCAGGCTGTAGCTAGGGGGAGCAGGAGGGCAAATAGTTCTTTTGGGGCAAAAGTGGCTAATTTTACTTTTATAACTGCCTCAGTTGCTCGGGGGAAATCGTTAGATATTTTAACTCAAGTTAGAATTAATCAATCTTTTTTTGAAGCTTTATCTATTTCACTTGATAAATTTACTCAGGCTAGTTTAATTTGTAATTTTACAGATCAAATAGTTAGTGAAAGCTATATAAGTCAACCTTCCACATTCCTTTTATTAAAAAAAGCTATTGTTAGAATAAGTAATACTAATTTTTCCAAAGTGGCGGCAGACCTATATTTAATTCAATTTTTATGGCTTATGGGATATGGTATTGACTCCGCAACATATAAAAATGATTTTTTACAATTATATATAGATGATAATTTTGCGGCAATTATAAAGTTGGATAAAAATGAGCAAAATAGAGTCAGCCAAATAATTAATTATCATATTTCTCAATTACCTATTTTGTAATTTGTTTAATTATTTAGTTTATATGAATTTAAAAAACGCCAATAAATACTAATTTGAAAAATTACAGTGATATAATTTATTATATGAAAAAAGACTTAAAAGCTTCGGAAATTCAAAAACTTTTGCGTTCTGGAGTTAGTAAAAATCAACTGTCTTCAGATTATGAAGTTGACGAAAAATTGTTAGATAGTTTTTCTAAAATGGTTAAAGTGGAAAAAAAGTTTATAATAGAGGATTTAAAAAATTATTATGTGAATATTGATGGCAATTTACAATCTTTTTCGTCTTTAGTTAATACTGCGGCTATAAAATCTGGGGAGCATAATTATAACCCTATTTGGTTGGCTTCTAAAGACGGTCACCAACCCTGGCATATCACGATTAATTTATCTTCTGTTTTTCCTATAACATTTTTATGGAATCCATTAGATAGACATTTATTGCCATTAGATGAATATGCTAAACAACTATTGGCTAATGGTTTTATTGAGTTTAATGAAAAAACCAGTTCTGATATATCTGATTTAAATAGTAATCAAAAAACTAATACGAGTAATGATATTACTAAAGCAGAATCTGAAATTTCATCATATAATCCTTTTGAGGCTGATCAAATGCAAGAAGACAGACAGGCTTTGACTCAAATAATTGATTTTTCAACGATTAGACAAGATTCTGATCAATTAGCTGCAAATGTTGAAAAAAATAAGTTGTCAGATTTAGTTAAAGAGAAAAAGGTAAAAAATGATGAAGTAAATAAATTTACTGAATATCATAAAAAACCAGATAATTCTCAGCCAGATGATAATTCCCAGGTAGATGAGAAATTAGATAAGACCAAGACGGATAAAAAATTAGCCAAATCTACCATAAAAGATAATTTTAGTGAGCCAGTAAATAATTCCACAACATCTATTGATAAAGCTGAAGTTGGCAAAGGCAAAATAGTTAAAACTCCATCTGAAAGAATACCCGTACCTAGTTGGGACGATATTATTTTGGGCGGTAAATAAGTTAATTTTTGATAATTGGAAATATGGGAATAGTTTGTTCCTCTTTAGAGTTGGAGCCATGTAGTCCAATCATTAATTTAGCATTAGGTTTCGGTATTCTGGAATCTAAAATGGAGGTAAAGCTTTGACAAATAACAATTAAATCTCCAATTGACGAATAATATTGTGGATTTATACTCCCTAAAAGTTTTTGGTTAATAGCTTGTTGTTTGGTTATAATTTTGACTTTGTCTTGCCAAAAGTTTTGCCAAGTAGCTAAAGTTTTATCTAATTTACTGGTGTTTGATAAATATAAATGAATAAACCTTGGCTCACCACCAATAGCTTTTATATTATCAATTAATTGGGGTATTTTGGCTATATCATATTGTGTATAAGGGTTTTTATTTATCATACCATGGTCGGCAGTTAGTAGCAGTAAGCTATTATGGGGGATTTTTTGATATATTTTTCGCAAATATAAATCAAGTTCAGATAAAGCTATATACCAATATTCTGAAAAAACGCCGTGTTTATGACCCATTTTATCAATATTACTGTAATAAAGATAAACTAAATTATATTTTTCAATTAGTTGTAAGCTTAAATCAATTTTGGTTTGAGTGTTATTTGTGGCATAAATATCTGAGCCTTTGCAATATAAATTAGTTAAAAAGGAGTTTTTGAAAGAGTCTTCCATAATAGAAGCAGTTTTGCAGTCAGCTTCTTCGGCTAGTTCAAAGTTAGTTTTATATTTTTGATTTTTTGAATAGGCAAATGGGGGAGCTTTATCCAAATTTGTGGCATTTAAAAAATTAATAACCTTTTGAGTCTGAGGATTTAGTTGTTTATAACCCATAATGCCGGTTTTTCCAGGTGGTAAAGAAAAGGCAAATGAGGTTAAAGCACAGGCGGTGGTGGAAGGTAAAATGGTTTTTCCTAAAAGACATTTTTCAAAATGTTCTCGTAAAAATGGCACATAAGCTATAGCTTTTGATAAATTATAATAACCTAAACCGTCGCACAAAATAATTATAGCCTTGTTGATTTTAGGAAGTTTAAGTTTCTGCTGTAAATAACTAGTATAAGTACCATCATTTATTTTAATATTTTTACCCAAAGCCCCTATTGTAGCTGGTAAAATATCCAGCAGGCTATAAGTCATAAATATAGTATAGCTATATAAAATTGATATACTAAATATATGGCAGACAATGAAAAGATTTTAGATATTGATATTAATCAAGAAATGTCAGATTCTTTTTTGGAGTATGCTTATTCTGTTATATATTCTAGGGCTTTGCCAGATGCTAGAGATGGATTAAAACCAGTTCAAAGGCGAATAATCTATCAAATGTCACAAATGGGTTTGTCACCTGATAAACCTTTTGTAAAATCAGCCAGAGTGATAGGCGATGTTATGGGTAAATTGCACCCCCATGGTGATGTGGCAATATATGATGCTATGGTAAGGTTAGCTCAAGATTTTTCTTTAAATGTGCCATTAGTTACAGGTCATGGTAATTTTGGTTCTTTACACGATTCACCAGCTGCCCCAAGATATACAGAAGCTAAGTTGAGTAAATATTCCCTTTTGATGTGTCAATCTATTGATGAAGATACAGTTGATTGGTTACCAAATTATGACAATAAATTAAATGAACCAGAAGTTTTACCAGCTTTGTTTCCTAATCTTTTAGTTAATGGTTCATCAGGTATAGCAGTTGGTATGGCGACAAATATACCGTCTCATAATTTAACTGAAGTTTTACAAGCTTCTATTTATTTAATTAATAATCCGGCTTGTAGTATTAAGGATTTACAAAAATATATTAAAGGTCCAGATTTTCCAGGGGGTGGAGTTTTAGTTGACAGGAAAATTTTGAATGAAATATATGCTTCAGGTAGGGGCTTATTAAAAGTTAGAGCTAAACCGAATATTGAAATAAATGGCCGAATTAAATCAATTATTTTTACTCAATTACCTTATTTAGTAGATCCTGAAAAAGTTATTTCTAGAATTAAAGATGGTATAAACTCTGGTAAAATACAGGGTATTTCATCAGTTGGAGATTTTACAGATCGTAAAAGAGGTATACGCTTGCAAATTGATATTAAATCGGGCTTTGATGACAGAAATGTTCTAGCTCAATTATATAAGTTTACACCTTTAGAAGAGACTTTTGGCGTAAATATGGTGGCATTAGTCAATGGACACCCACAAATTCTAAATTTAAAACAAATATTAGCTGTTTGGATTAAACATAGAATTAATGTTTTGCGTCGTCGTAGTTTGAATAGATTAAAAATTGCTCAAGATAGATTACATTTAGTTAAAGGTTTATTATTAGCCATTGACTCAATTGATGAAGTTATTAAAATTATTCGTAATTCTGAAACGCAGAATCAAGCATTAAATGAGTTAAAAACTAATTTTTCCTTGGACGATATACAAGCTAATTATATTTTAGATCTAAGGCTTAGGAGATTAACTAAGTTTTCTCATTTGGAGTTATCAGGTGAACTTAGTGATTTACAAACTAAAATTTCTGAATTATCTAAAATTTTGGATTCGCAAAAAGTTTTTCAAGAATTATTAATTTCCGAGATAAATCAAGTTTTACAAAATAATATAATACCTCGGAAAACTATTTTTTCCAAAAAAGATGATGCTTTACTATCTGTAACAGAATCTGATATTGTAAAAATAGATGCTAAAAATATACGCAAACCAATTTTGCCAGAGGGTAAAGAAGTTTTTGTTATACACACGGCTAGGGGGAATATAGCAACTTTGCCTGGATCGTTGGTTGATAAGTCCCAAATTAATAATATAAAACACATAAACGCTGAGCTAAAAAAAGACGCTATTACGCAAATACTTCACTCTTTTACAAATAATAAATTATTAGTTTTATTATCTAATGGGAAAATGACTAATTTATCAGTTTCATCTTTACCAACGATATCAAAAATAGCTGATTTAGACACTATTGATTTATCTTATAAATTAGATATAATTTTGGAATTACCACTTGATATAAAACCTTTATTACTTTATTTAGCTAATGATGATAGCGATAGAGTTATTACAGCTGCTAGTGTTAGGGGAACAATTATTAGAATAAAATCCTTTAAAATACCTGAAGCTCAAAGTTTTTTGGTAGTAAATTTGTCTGAGGGTGATTTTTTGGTATCTGCCACAACTAGTTCTGATAGTAGTACTTTGGTATTTATTACTTCTAGGGCACAGTTATTGCTGTTTCCAGCTAACAAGGTTAGGCCACAAGGTAAGGGATCATCAGGTATGAGGGGTATAGCATTAAAAGGCGATGACACGGTTATAGCTTTTACATCAGTTGACAATTTATATTCGGCTCATATTTTGACTATTGCTGGCACAACGACTACTTTATCGGGTACTGAAACAGGTTTTGCTAAAGTTAATCCTTTATCAATTTATCCAGCTAAAGGTAGAGCTACAGGTGGTGTGCGTTGCCAGAGATTTTTAAAAAACCAAACAGCTTTAATTTTTGCCCAAATATCACAAAATCTACCAACTGCTTTTACCTCTAGAGGTAAAAAGGTAAATTTACCAGCTGTGACAGATAAAAGAGATAGCTCCGGTGAACAGTTAGATTATCCTGTTAAATATGTTATTTAAGGCTATTTAATTTGTAATTTACTTTATTAAATCTATAAAACATATAATATTACTTATTTTTTGTTGTTAGTTGGAGTCTTGAAATACCAGCTTTTTTAAGCGACTAATAATAAACCAAATAATAAAAGAAATTGTCACAATTGTAAAAGATGGTGGTAGCGAAAAAATAATTGATATAAAAAGTCCTAGCCAGACACTAGTTAAGGCGAAAATACAAGATAGAATAATTGATTTTATAGGGTTAGCGGTTATAGCAATGGCTGATGCTGCTGGCGTTATGACTAAAGCAAATAATAGAAGTGTGCCAACTACCTCAATACTCATAGCTACTACAATTGATAGAATAATCATAAAACTGGCTGCATAGAGTCTTGTAGGCAAACCTCTGGCATTAGCAATATCTTCATTTAAAGAACATAATAATAAAGGCCTAAAAAAAATAATCAATAAAATAATTAGACAAGCTAAAAAGCAGCTAAATAAAATAGTTTGTATAGAATATATAGTAAAAATATTGCCAAATAAAATACTGGTCATGGTGGTGGATGCTTTAGAAGACATATTTGAAAATAATAAACCAAAACCAGTGGCCAGAGCTAAAATACTGCCTGTGGCTATATCAGTATCGGTAATTTTTTTACCTAAAATAGTTATAGTAATAGCGCCTAGACCACAAAAAAGAAAAAGACCGCTAGAAACAGGTAGACCTAATAAAATTGCACCAGTTGCTCCAGGTAAACCTATATGCGATAAAGCATGAGATATAAAAGTAGCTTTTCTAATTATCACAAAATAGCCTATAATACCAGCTGATATTGCTACAATTGCACCACATAAAAAAGCATTTATAATAAAATCTTGACTAAGTAGATTTATCCAATTATTAATATATTTTATATTCATTATTTTTTATTCCTTATAAATGCTCCATCTTTAGTATGAACAACTTCAATTTTAGTACTGTAAAGATACGATAATAATTTTTCATTTTTTAGATTTTTTACGGGTAAATAATGGGCATGCCCATCAAGCAGATAAATAGCTCCATCAATTAGGTCAATTACTGGATTTAAATCATGAGTGACTATAAATATAGAAATATGGTGATTTTTTAAATGTTGAATTAATGTTAAAATTTCGTTAGTTGATTGTATGTCTAAATTAGCTAGAGGTTCGTCCAAAATTAGAATTTTAGGATTATTTATTAGAGCCTGACTAACAGCAATTTTTTGTAATTGTCCACCCGACATTTCTGATAATCGTCTGTTTAATAAATGATTAATTTGTAAATGGTCAGCCAGTTGATATATTTGATTTCTAATATATTTATTTGATAAACTTATGCCTAACTTATTACCAACTAAACCTAGTGCTAAAGCGTCATACCCTCTTATAACATTACTGGCTGAAAGTTGATATTTCTGCGGTACATAGCCTATTTGTGAACGCATTTTTTTTGGCTTCTGATCTAAGATGTATATTTCGCCGCTATTTAAAGGTATTATATCTAACATAACCTCTAAAAGTGTAGTTTTGCCAGATCCGTTCATACCAATAATAGCGGTGATTTCGTTGGGTTTAATCGTTAAGGTTGAATTAGACCAAATGGTTTTTTTGCCTTTTGCTACACAAGCATTTTTCAATTCTAAGGCATTTTTCAATTCTAAAGCGTTGGCTGATTTAAAGTTTTTTGCCATGATTGAAAATTTATGAACTAGCAATTTGATCAACTATATTATCTAACCAAAGATTTATAGTTGTGTATTGTTCAGGTATTTGCTCAGTGACTTGAACTATTTTTATTTTATTAGCTGTGGCTATACTGATTAATTTGTCAGTGGTGTTGTTTTGTTCTTGAATATTTTCAACAAGTAAATCAGCCTGTTTACCTTCCAATAATTTAGTATATTGATTAATATCATTGGCTGATATTTCACCTTCATTAGACGCACTTTGTAAATATCCTTTAGGGGTTATATTAATTAAACCTAATTCGTTTAATAGATAGTCGGCTACAGATTCTGTGACAAGCACTTTTTTGTTATTTAGTTTAGTCTTTGTTTGAGTAATTTTAGTTTGTAAATCATTATAACTTTTAGCTATAATTAAACTATTTTGGGTAAAGTAATCAGATAAATTGCGGTTTAGATTTATAAGTTGATTAGTTATAGTTTTTATAGTTTTTTTAATAGCTGATATAGAGTAAAAAAGGTGAGGGTTATCACCATCCTTTAAATTATTTATTTTAGCTATATTTATAATTTGCGGATTAATGTTGGATTGTTCAGCTGCTTTTAGAGCCCATTGATCATAATTAGCTCCATTGATAATTATTAATTTACTTTGAGAAAATTTGCCAATATCATTGGCGGTTGGTTCATAATCGTGAGGTTCAACATTTGTGCTAGAGATTATGCTATTTACATTCACACATTGACCGCCGACTTGTTTAACTAATGACCCCCATTGACTTATGGAGGCTAAAGCATCAATTGGGATATCGGGGCATTTAGTCTGTTTAGTTAAAATAGTGTTTGTGGAACAAGCGGTTAGATTTAAACTTATAAACAGTAAACTACTTAAAAAAGTTAAAGTTTTTACCTTGAAAAACAATTTATTCCCCATAATTTTAGTTTAGCAGTTTTTCAGGTTTGTAGTTTAGAATTTTTTAAAAAATATATATAGCTTTTAAATTATTAATTAGTCGTTTGAGGAGTTGTTAACTGTTCAAAAATGGTTAATTGTTAAAGATTTATTATGTTCAAAAATATTATCATAATTGTAATGCGTTTTTGGTACTGTAAAGGGCAAATTAGCATATTGAACTTTTTTGAGTAAATAGGCATATCTTAACTCTTGAGTTTCAGCTACACATTCAAATGGTTTTATAATTTTATCAATTCCTAAAAGTCCTTTAAATATATCAACGAGCGAATTATCAGCATATAAATCAACGCCATTGAAAATACTTGTTAATTCTGTAATTTTAATAAAGGCCGAAAATAAGATAAAGCTATTAGCACATTTAGGACATTTACCGCACCAATTTAGAGTTGAGTTATTGTGTTTTTGTTGATAGTTTGCCACATTACAGCTACTAAATTTTTGACCATATTTTTGCCAAGCCATTTGAGAAAATAGTTCAGCAATTTTTAGTTCTGAATATTGTCGTAAAGGGCTGCCAATAGAAATATTTGGGCTAATGTAGTTTTTAACATATTTTGATAAAAGTTTTTCGGCAGTCCAAGTTTTGCTCCATTGGTGAGTTATAGCCATGTTATCTATAAACGCGTGAGGTTCCTCACCTTCATGACCTATACTAACTAGAACTATATTCTTATTTAATAAAATAGTTTGAATAAGTGTTAAAGCTTCAATTATATAAGTTATAGGAATATGTCCGTTTAGTCCACCAATTTTATTCATTTTAGCAATTTGTTGAGAATCGATATGTCGTTTAATTATAATTAGATTTTGCAATTTATTTAAAACTTTTGGATAAAATTGGCTATTAGCACAATATAAAGCTGTATATTTTTGCTTGTTTTTATCTAATAAACAGGCAGTTAAAAGAGAATCTTTACCGCCTGATTGGAGCGAGATAATACCTTGACCGGTGTATTTAGTTAGATTATTTTTATTATTTTTGAAATTTGTGTTAGCTATAAATAAAGGTAATTTAGTTAAGGGTATTTTATTTTCAAAAGCAAATTGACCTAATCCGTTTCTATAAACTTTATTTAAAAATTCAGCTTGAAATGTATCTATTTTAAATGGCAAAATTATATCACTATCGGGAAATAATTTATAATATGAGATACCTATGACTAGCCAAGCTAACTCTAAAGCTGGTTGTAAAACAAATTTATTGTATTTTTCGTCTTTTGAAAATTCAACCGTCTCTTTGAAAAAATATTTATTATCAAAATTGTACCTAAATGTCACTAGAACTTTTTTGTTTGCAGTATTAGCGATTGAATAATTTTGCCAAATAAATTTCATGAGTTAAGTTCTCCAATTAATTTTTGGAATAGGAAACCCCTTTGATAAAAATTGTCAAACATATCAAAACTGGCTGCTCCTGGACTCATTAGTAGTATATCAGATTTTTTGGACTGTTTAAAAGTGAGATTGACAGCTTGTGATAAAGATTGACAAATAATATGATCTTTGGTTAATTTTTCGGCAATTTTTTGAGCAGTTTGTCCAATTAGTGCTACAAATTTAACAGTTGAGTTATTAATTACGCTGGCTATATCAGTTTCGTTATTTAAACCCCTGTCATAACCTCCACATATTAATGAGATATTATTATTGGGAAAAGCCTCTAAAGCCACTTTTAGGCTTAAAAAATTGGAACTAAAATTATCGTCATATATGTTCACACCCTTTACAGTTTTAATGAATTGTAATCTATGCGGTAGGCTAGTAAATTGTCGTAGACTAGATTTGATAGTTTTTGCAGTAATTGTTTTGTCATAGGTTTTAGATATTATCGCAGCTATATTGGCGTCAATTATATTATGCTTACCTGGTGCTTGTAATTTAAAAGTAATAGTTGTTTTATTGTTATATGTAATTTTTTTAGCTATAGATAAATTGCCAATTTGGTTAACTATTTTATTATTTGGATTATAAATTATATAGTCAGTTGATTTTTGGAATTTAGCAATATTGGCTTTAGCCTGCCAGTATTCAGTAAAGTTTTTATGAACATCCAAATGTTCAGAAGTAATAGGTAATATTACTGATATATATGGCGAATATTTTAAATCCCATAGTTGAAAAGAACTAAGTTCAAAAATCACTATATTGTGTGGTTTAATTTTATCTAAAACACTCAAAGCTGGTATACCTATATTTCCCACTAAATGAACTTTATAGCCAGCGTTTTCTAGTATTTTAGTTGTCATAGTGCAAACAGTACCTTTACCTTTTGTTCCAGTTACACCTATTATTGGTGCTGGACATTTAGCAAAAAATTCATTTGTGGACGACCAAATAGTTAAATTGCTTTTAAATTTATAAAGCGGTATACCCGGACTTCTTATAACTGTCCAAGTATCGGGTATTTTATCAAAATTATTGAATTCAACTTTTTTTTCATCGAAGTATTGACAATGACCCAGTTTAGAAAAATATTTAAAAGCAATTTTGCCCTCTAAACCAGCACCAGCAATAGCATAATTAGTCATTTTTAGCTTAGTTAAATTGTTGTTTAGTTTTTTCCAGAATATTAAATGATTTTAAGGCACTGCTTTGTCGATTTTTTATATGGTGACCTAATAAATGGCTGGGAGCAACTTTATTAATTAATATATCAATTTCTTGGCCAGATTTTAGTTCATTATTAGAGGTAAAATGTACTAATATACCGTGTTTGTCTCTACCTGTAAGGCGATGAGTTATTTTATCTTTACGACCTTTGATATTTTCTACTAAAACTTTAACAATTTTATTTTGATATTTTTTGTGATTTTCAAGCATAATTTGAGATTGTAAATTAGTTAATTCGTTAAATCGTTTTTGTATTATATCTGGGTTAAGTTGAGGTAGTTTTCCAGCTGGAGTATTAGGTCTAATAGAATAAATAAAAGTGTAAGCTGATAAAAAGTTTATATCTTTTATGGCTTTTAGAGTTTGTTCAAAATCGGCTTGAGTTTCTGTGGGGAAACCAACAATTATATCAGTGGTAATTTCTATATCAGGTATAGCCAGTCTAAGTTTATTAACTACTCTTTTAAAATGGTTAATCCTATATGATCTTTTCATATCTTTTAGAACTTTATTAGAACCACTCTGTAAGGGTAAGTGAATTGCTGGCATAATATTTGGATATTTTGCCATTACTTGAATAACATCATCTGTAAAACCAGCTGGATGCGGTGACATAAAACGAAGTCTTTGTAAACCCTTAATTTCAGCGACCTGATTTAAAAGTTTACTAAAATTATATTTTTTATCTGATTGATAATTGGAGGGCTGTAAACCGTAAGAGTTAACATTTTGGCCTAAAAGGATGATTTCTTTAAATCCTTCATTTACTAAAGCTTTAATTTCATTTAATATATCTTCAGGTTGGCGATCAATTTCTTGACCTCTAAGTTGCGGAACTATACAAAAAGTACATTTCTGATTACAGCCAACGCTAATTGGCACCCAAGCTGAAATAGTATTTTGTCTAATTGTGGGTAAGGTTGATGGGAAAACTTTTAATTGCTGACTAATTTCAACGGCGTTTTTAGTATTATGATTAACTCTTTTAATTAAAGCTGGTAAAGATTGTAAATTATTAGTCCCAAAAACTATATCAACCCAGGGAGCTTTTTTAATAATTTTATCTTTATCTAATTGAGCTAAACAACCGCCAACCCCGATTATCATTTTTTTATTAGATCTTTTTTTAGCTAATAATTGACCTAAATTACCATATAAACGAGTGGCAGCGTTTTCTCTAACAGCACAGGTGTTAATAATTACTATATCAGACTCAACATCTTTAAAGTTATTGACCATTTCGGCTTTTTTATAGCCAACTTTTTCCAACATACCAGCTATACGCTCTGAGTCATGTTCGTTCATTTGACAACCTAGCGTTTTTATATAGTATGTTTTCACATATTCAGTTTATCATTTATACCAAAGGCCTTTTTGAAGTTATAACTTTATCTACTATACACCTTGTAATTGTTCTAAAATAGTATCTTTTGACCAGCCTCTTAAAAGGGCTTTGCGGTATATTGTTTCTGGGGAAAGTCCTTTAAGGCTATTATATTTTATAAAATTAAATAGTTGTTTCTCGTATTGTGACATATTAATTTTACAAAAGGCTAAGTATATTATTTGATAAGGTATATATTTAGACAGTAATTTCTTTTTAATGTAGGGTTTAGCATAATATTTAATTAGTAGATTATTTATTAGGTTTTCTGCATAAATAATATCATCTATAAGATTCAAATTAACTAATTTATGTATAGCTATATCTATTTCGGACTGTTGAAAACCTTTAGATAATAATTTATATTTTAAACCCTGTTTTGAAATTGACCATTTATCTAAATAACTTAGTGACCATTCAAAAGCAGTTTCACTTTTTGTTTTTAACTGGCTTTTGTTTGGCATTATTATAGCTAGGATTATTATTTGTTTTAGATTCAATGGCAGCTTTAATATTAGCGGTTATGTCTTCTGCAATATCAGGTCTGGCTTCTAAAAGTTTTCTGGCGTGAGCTTTGCCTTGTCCTAATTGACTACTTTTATAGGTATACCAAGTACCAGATTTTTCTACAATATTTAAATCAACACCTATATCTAGAATAGAAGCTTCATTAGAAATACCTCGTCCATAAATAATATCAAGTTCAACTCTTTGAAATGGCGGGGCTACTTTATTTTTAACAATCTTAACGGCTGTGCGATTACCTACTGTTTTATCGGCTTCCTTAATAGCAGCAATTCGTCTAATATCTATTCTGATAGTGGAGTAAAACTTTAGAGCTTTACCACCAGTGGTGGTTTCAGGAGAACCGAACATCACTCCTATTTTGTCTCTAAGTTGATTTATAAATAAAGCCGTGGTTCCAGAGGTATTTAAAGCTCCAGTTATTTTGCGTAAAGCTTGACTCATAAGTCTAGCTTGTAAACCTATATGGTTATCACCCATTTCACCATCTATTTCAGCTTTAGGAGTTAAAGCAGCCACGGAATCAATAACTATTAAATCGACTGAACCGCTTCTTATAAGTGTGTCAGCTATTTCTAGAGCTTGTTCGCCTGTGTCGGGTTGAGAAACTAATAATTGACCGCAATTAACACCTAATTGAACAGCATATTCTTTATCTAAAGCATGTTCAGCATCAATAAAAGCTGCTACACCACCAGCTTTTTGACATTGAGCTACACAATGCAGAGCTAAAGTGGTTTTACCAGATGATTCTGGACCGAAAACTTCCACGACCCTACCTCTAGGTAAGCCACCTACACCTAAGGCTAAGTCAATGGCTAGTGAGCCAGTAGAGATAGTTTGTATATCTAGTATAGTTTTGTCACCTAATCGCATAACTGAGCCTTCAC
>JAITSD010000026.1 GCA_031288055.1 Candidatus Opitulatrix roisinitermitis
CAGGGATCTGCTTGGGATGGATTAGTGAAATCTGGAACGAAAACACAGTAGATTCTAATACCAGAATTGTTTTGAGCCTTATTAAAGCTAGCTAAAACTTGTGGTTTATCTGCAGTTAATAAATTATTAGGGTCTGTAATTTGAGAGGTAATTTGCATAGGTTTATACTTAGTTTTGGTCGTGTTTGTGAAGTTTTGTTCATCGGCTAAAGTTATACTAGGAAATATATTAATTAATAGACCAAATAAGCTGAACAATAATAGAAATAGGATACAATCAGTCTTTGGTAATTTATTCATTATTAAAATACTATAACATTTAAACAAATTTATCTATTTTGATAGCTTTACTCCAAGGATAGGAGATTAAATTCCAAATGGCAAAAATAAATATTAGAATTATTAAACTAGTTTGTATGGATATTTTATCAATAGTTATTCCAGCAATTAAAGAACCTGCTGCACTGCCTAGATTTACCGTGGAACTAATCCATGAAAAACCTTGTGTTAGTCTAGCGTTAGGCACAATATCTCTCATAAGAGAATTTAAACAGGTAAAAAGGGGTGCTACTACAAATCCAGCTCCAAAAACCACTATAGGAATAAAGAATATATTATTGTAGGTATATGTATAATTAATTAGGACGCACATAGTGAGAATTGTTAAAATAAGCATTCTTTTAGTTTGTGGTATATTTGTATGAATTAAACCATAAAGTAATCCGCCAACTAATGATGAAATTGAACCAATAGCTAAAACGAATCCAGAAATGATTGAATAACCAGCCTTAGTATAAATGGCTGAAATTGTTACATTAGTTAAGCCGAAATTAACACCTAAAATAAAAGCTGTGGCTACACAAAAAGGTACTCCATGAATAGTTATAATAGGTTTTATTAAATTTTTATCAGCCGTAATTTCTTGGTGATTAGTTTTTTTAATTGGCGGTTCAGTAGATTTTAGTGTTGCAAAAAACAAGTTTCCTGTACCCGCTATTAAAAAAACTATCAATAGTGATATAATTGGCAGAGGACTGTTAGCTAAAATAACCCCTATAACCGGACCTAAAATAAAAGCGAAATCGTCACAAGCACTTTCATAAGCATAAGCTGTATGTAAGTGTTTTGGGTTTTTTATAATATAGTTCCATCTTGTGCGAGTTAAAGAACCATAATAATATTGCGAAATCCCAGAAAGTCCAGCAAATAGGAATAAAAATAGATAAGGTAGATGAAAAATAAAAGTGCATATAAGCCCTGTTAAAGAACATAAATATATAATAGTTAATTTTAAAGTTATAAAGCTTTGTCCATATTTGTCAATTAATGACGCAAAAAATGGGGTGGCTAAAGCATAAGTTAAGGCCACTGTTGATGCTAGAGTAGCCGGTATAGCCCATGAAGATATATAGCTATAAGTTACAAATAAAATAGACATTTGATAAATTGGTTGAGGAAAACGGCAGATAATACCAACTAAAGCGAACTTTTTTGCTTCAGGGTATTGAAATATTTTTTTATATGGTGTCAACATTAATTTTATTTTGCCACAATTTATTCTAAAGATTTATCTACAACTTTTTTTGCCTCTTTTTGAATTAATTTTAAATTGTCTTGAGATATAAAAGATTCAGCGTATATTTTATAAACATTTTCTGTACCAGATGGTCGAGCTGTAAACCAAGCATCTTTAGTTTCAACTTTTAGCCCACCAATTGCAGCATTATTCCCGGGAGCCTTAGTTAATTTATTTATAATAGGTTCACCAGCTAGAGTGTTTGATTTTACATTTTCGGGGACAAGTGATTTTAATT
The DNA here is from genome assembly GCA_031288055.1 of Candidatus Opitulatrix roisinitermitis. Lineage (GTDB taxonomy): Bacteria > Actinomycetota > Actinomycetes > Actinomycetales > Bifidobacteriaceae > Opitulatrix. The sequence continues at coordinate 1,814 of JAITSD010000026.1, forward strand.
TGGCTTTTTGTTCTAAAGTGGCAGAACTATCAATTCTTTCATAATAAGGTGTGCCATATTTTTCAGTTATAGTTTGATATAGATCTGATGGTGATTTACCAGTTGTGGACATGATTTCACTAGCTAAGAGGTCAAGAATTATACCGTCTTTGTCAGTGGTCCAAACTTGTCCATTTAATTTTAGAAAAGAAGCTCCAGCTGATTCTTCACCGCCAAAACCAATAGTGCCATCAATTAAGCCATTCACAAACCATTTAAAACCAACAGGTACTTCTAATAATTGGCGGTCATTACCTTGAACCACATTGTCAATTATGCGTGACGATACTAAAGTTTTTCCCACGCTTATATTAGGGTTCCAATTAGGGCGATTAACTGGATTGAAAAGATAGTTAATGGCCACGGCTAAATAATGATTAGGATTCATTAAACCTGTTTTAGTAACAATGCCGTGACGATCGGCATCAGCATCATTACCTGTGGCAATGTCGTATTTATTGCTCTGTTCCATAATTTGAGCTAACCCAGCCATAGCATATGGCGAAGAACAATCCATGCGGATTTTACCGTCCCAATCTAAATGCATAAATGACCATTTAGGATCTACTTTGGAATTAACTACTTCTAAATTTATTTTATAATAATCGGCAATAGCTTGCCAATATTCCACCGAAGCTCCTCCTAATGGGTCTGCTCCGATATGAAGTCCAGAATTACGAATTGGTGCAAAATTAATTATATTTTTTAGATCCCTTATATAATTATCGCGAAAATCATAGGGTTTTACTAAGTCATTGTTTTTAGATATTTCATAAGTTACACGATTTATTTGTGAAAGATTATTATTTAAAATGGCATTAGCTCGTTTGGCAATCCAATTTGTGGCATCGGTGTCAGCTGGACCGCCATTTGGGGGATTATATTTAAAACCACCATCAGATGGTGGATTATGTGATGGTGTAACTACAATACCGTCAGCTGTGTCATTACCAGTTAATTTAAGTGATCCATTTGGCAAATTATTATATTGTAAAATAGCGTGAGATAAAGATGGTGTTGGTGTCCAAGAATTTCTGGAATCTACAAAAACTTTTACGTCATTAGCCACTAAAACCTCAATAGCAGATTTATAAGCTGGAATTGATAGGCAATGTGTATCAAAAGCAATAAATAAAGGACCTGAAATATTTTGGGCTTTACGATATTCGCAAATAGCTTGTGTGGTGGCTAATATGTGATTTTCATTAAATGATTTTGTTAATGACGATCCTCTATGTCCAGAAGTGCCAAAAACAACTTTTTCAGTGGGGTTATTTATATCGGGTTTTAAATCATAATAAGCAGTTAAAACTTTATCTACATCTATTAAATCATTTGGTTGGGCAATTTGACCGGCTCGAGAATCTATCATATTTAAATAGTAGCATTTTTAAGTAATATATTTTTTTATTAATTAGCGTTGTAAAAAATAAGCTAATAAACTATGATTATTAAAAACAAATGGTGCTGTGCCAAATTGCCAAATTAATCTATATAGCCAATAAATAATTATTATAGAACAGGTTATAAAAATAAGTTTTTTAGCTAGTAAATTTTTGTTTAATTTATATAGAATTGCTAAGGCTATAGCTATGACAGGTAGCCAAACTCCGACTGCGGAATAGTAAAAAGCTTGAGACAAATCAAATTGCAATAAAGATAAAATAGATCTAGTTATAAAACAGCCAGGACAAGGTATTCCGGTTATAAAATAAAAAGGACAAACCCAACCAAAAAGTAGAAAGAAGGTTATCATACTACCAAAAATAGTATAATCTTTTTTAGAAAAATTAGTTTTGGTTTGAAACAATATTCAATCTATTTTGTAAAAGAGCTAGCGAAATAATACTTAAACCAAAAATACTTAGAATAACATATATTATACCTTCATTTCGCGGCGATAAGTTTTTATTATTTTCAATATTTTCTAAGTCAGTACTAGTTACGTAAGTCCAATAAATTGTGTAAATGGAACAAGTTATAAGTGAAAATAAAACTACAGCAGCAGATGATCTTTTAGACTTTTGCTCTAGTGAATCTTGTATATCTTGATTTATTAAAGCTATCCAAACAAGGTAACACAGACCGCAGGTGATAATTGATAGAAAAATCCAAAGTCCTATAGAACGCCGAGCGGGCAGATAAGAGTAGCCGTTATTATCACTATTAATATTTATTTCAAGATTAATAGTCCGTTTATTTGAATGGTTATTATTCGAAAAATTTGAATTATCAGAATTATTATTAGATGTGTATTCTGTCATAAATCTCCTATCGTAGAATAGAGTTTATATTACTATTTTTAGTATAACATGTTGGGTGGAGCTAGGGGGATTTGAACCCCCGACCTTTTCAATGCCATTGAAACGCGCTACCAACTGCGCCATAGCCCCTTGTAAATCAATACCCTTATATGCTAGCATTAATATGATGAAAAGGTATCTGGTTTTAATTTTATTATTTCTAGCAATTAGTTTAGTATTTGCTTTCATATTAACTTTTGCTATGAATGGATCATTTTACTTTTCATTATTAATTTCAGATATGCCAAGTAGCGATAGATTAGGTATTTTAGGTCAAGTATTCATTAGCATTTTTGATAATGTAAAGCAAGGGTTAAATGGCCTTTTAGTGATAATATTAGCTTTATTACAAGGTGTAGCTATAACTTTAATGATTTATGCTAAAAAATATTCTCAAGCTAAAACCGTTTGTCGTATAGGTAAAGATTCTGGTTTGCAAGGAGTGGCTTTGTTAGTGTCTTTTATAGGCGTGGGTTGTCCAACTTGTGGCACATCTTTAATTGCTCCGATTTTAGCAGTTTTTGTTTCGGGCATATCGTCTGTATATATGAATTTAATTGGCAATTTAATATTAGTTATTTCATGTCTTTTATGTATTTTTGCTATACTTAATCTTATATATCAAATGAAAGGATTTAAGACAAATGGATAATAAAACTTATAAGCTTTTAGTTGGGGTAATTGTTGCTAGTTTGTTAGCTGTGGTGGTGGTTATTGTGGTAATTGTTAGTTTGAATAATACTGATTCTAATTCAATTACTGCTTCAACAAATTCTCCTAATGTTAATTCAAGTTTGGCGGCTGACCCTGATAAACCTTGGCACGCTAATATGGTTTTAGGCAGTTTTGCTAAGACTAAGAATCATTTTGTTGAATATGCTGATCCTATGTGTGGTTATTGTGGCAAATTTTCTTTAGCTTTAATTCATAATTCGTCTGAGCTTTATAGTAAATATTTGAATAATAATAAATTAACTTTGGAGGTTAGGTTAACTGATTTTTTGCAACAAAGTCAAGAGGATAATTCCACCAGAGCGGCGGAATACGCTTATTGTGCAGCTGATCAAAATAAGTTTTTTGACTATTATGATTCTTTTATGACTAAATTAGACAAAGATTATTTTTCTAAAGGTATTGGTTCATATCATGGAGCTCCTGAGATACCACATTTAGTGGATTCTTATTATGATGGTGTGGCTAGTCAAGCGGGTGTTGATAGTGCTAGTTTATCTAGTTGTCTATCATCGGGTAAAGGGCAATCTTTGTTAAATCAAGCTACGGTATCTGCTCAAAAAATCGTTACTCAAGGTCTGCCTAGTTTTAATTTTAATTCTTTTACTACTAGCGGTTTTGATGGTTCTTGGGAAACTGTTAAAAAAATGTTTGCTGCTGGCGGAGTTTCTTAAAAATGACATATATTATAAATGCTGTTTGCACAGGTAATATATGTCGCTCAGCTATGGCAGAAATAGTTTTAAAGCAGGCATTTGCAGAAGCGGGTTTAGGTGTTAAAGTTATTTCAAAAGCTATTTCAGATGAGGAAAAAGGTAATCCTATAGATTCTAGAGCTGTGGAAAGTCTAGAAGATAAAGGATTTGTGGTAGGGGAACATAAAGCTAAAAGTATTACTAAAACCGATTTAAAAGAAGACAATTTGTTTTTGGCTATGACTCGTAAACATGCTAAATATTTATTAAAAATTGGAGCGTCAGGTAAAAAAGTTTATATGTATAGACAGTTTGAAAATTCATCTAGTCCTGAGCCTTATGTGAATAGAGATGGCAGTGTTGATGATATTATTGATCCTTGGTATGGTGATCAAGAGGATTTTGATATAGCTTTGGATCAGATAATGGACTGTACAAATAATATAGTAAAATTTGTTGAATGGGAAATTAATTATATCGGGAGTGAATAGATAAGTTAATTTTGTAGCTTTTTTATTTTCTTGTTTTTAGATATACTAAAAATATGAATATTCCAGAAGATTTGAAGTTTTCAAAAAATGATGTTTGGTTGTTGGAGCATGACACTACCCGTTTGGGTGTGACAGAACAAGCAGTCGATATGGTTGGCGATGTACAGTATGTTGGTACTGTGGATATGGGAACTAATCTTAGAGTGGGTGATGAAATAGGTAAGGTTCGTGGACCTAATGATCATTTTATTATTAAAAGCCCAGTGGCAGGTACTGTTGTGGCACTAAATGAAGAAGTTATAGAAAATGCTAGTATTTTGAATGAAGATCCTTATGTTGATGGCTGGTTGATTAAAATTGATTTAGAGGACGAATTGGATGATAGTTTTATGACAAAAGAGGAATATTACGAATATAGAGATCAATTGTAATTTATTTTAATTAGCGTTTTTTAATTAAATATTTGCCCCCGTAGCTCAGTGGATAGAGTAGAGGACTTCTAATCCTTTGGTCGCACGTTCGAATCGTGTCGGGGGCGCTTCGCACCCCCGACACGATAAAAGAACAGTATTTTGTGGACTTGCAGTCCACACCTAGCGCGGTGACGCTTCGCACCCCCGACACGATAAAAGAACAGTATTTTGTGGACTTGCAGTCCACACCTAGTGTGAAATTGTGGCTGTGTCTTTTGGAATAAATTAGTTTTTATAAATTAATTCAGTTTCTTAGTTTTTATTAATATTTATAAAGCTTTATATATTAAAGGTGTAGCCATCAAATAGCTGTAATCACTGTTAATACTTGAATCATTGCCTGAGGCGTAGCTAAGAAATCTTCCGACTCCCCCCAATATATAAAAATGTATCTTTGCAAGGTTGAGCGAAATTGTATTTACAAAATTTAATAATACTCGTTGAATAATGATTTTTAGTTGTGTCTGATATTATTTCAGTTGGTAGAGATAGTAAAGATATATCAAATGAAATACTTGGAGCGGTTTTCATATTTTTGTTGATAATTAATATATAAACTGTTTTATCATATTTTTTTCATAATATATATCAAAATAAGATGTGGTTAAAGTTCCAGAAGTTATTGTCTGACCGTAGTTATAGGTTGCTTTAGCACTAGGGAACTGGTTATCGGTACTATTGGCATTGATTGAGTTTACTTTACCTAAATTAATTAAAGCTTGACTTGCTGAATTAGCCCCAGTTCCGCCTTTAGCCATTGGCAAAACAGTGGATGACGAAGCGGCATTAACTTGTGCTAAATTATCACTTATAAAAGTAACTACTCCGAATAAAAACAAACAAAATATAATTCCAATTTTTCTAATTTCCATACTAAAATTATTTCAAAAAAAAAAAACAATTAATAGCCTGATATCTTTCTAATAAAATTGTTAGAAAATGAGATTAAATTGTACCAAACTAAAAGGGTAGCAAATTCTCTTTTTTAATGAAGCTGTTGTATTTAAATGTTAACAAAAACAAGTTAACTAAACTAGGTTAAAGAAGTAAAATGGGTTAGCCCCCCCCCCCTTTTTTTTAAAGATTAGTTAGTTCAGTTATTTCCGAAGGCAAGAACTCTCTACCGGTGCATAAGCCTTGGTTTGAAATGCAATTTAAAGATGTTTCTATATAACCCTTCATAATAAAATTAACACCCATCCCAATACTTAACTGAACTCCTACATACTTTACATTATTATATTTAAAAGAAACAGGATTTAAAGTTCGATCCTGTTGACCTGCTTTGCCATATGGCGTTATTTGTGCGTAGGTGTAGGCTGATGAATATCCACTTGTAATCCAGACATTATAGCCTAAATTAATTGGAATTGACCACTTACCCCCTTGTCTTAATAACTCTATTTTTCCAAAGAAGTTTGCATATTCGGGTGAAGCATCGGATAAACTGGCAATAGGACCGATTAAGTAAACAGTTTGTTTTTGGTCGTTATTAGCCGTATTTACAAAATATATATTATCATTACCTTTTGCTAGATCGGCATTGTTAGATACTGATTTTACTGCTCCAGAAGTAATTAGATTGTTTGAGTTACTTTGTGGGGAAGTATCAATAGGTTTAGTTTGTAAATTATTAGCTCCATTGCCAATTAAGGCTTGTCCGCTGGATAGAGTATTTGCCCCAGTCCCGCCTTTAGCCACTGGCAAAACAGTGGATGACGAAGCGGCATTAACTTGTGCTAACGATCCATTAATAAACCCTAAAACCACTAATAAAAATATACTAATTAGGATTCCAAATTTTTTAATAGTCATTTTAAAATTATTCCAAAAAAAAAAACGATTAATAGCCCCGACAATTTTCTAATAAAATTGTTGGAAAATGAATGAATTTGTTAACCAAAAGGATAGCAGTCCCAAATGACTAAATTTGTTAACTGAAAGGGGTGGCAGTCCAAAGTAGTAGTTTTAAAAGTGTGTTTAAAAATTGATAAAGTGAAATAAAGAATAAAATTATGCTTTACTATATGGTTTAATAAGCTACCCTTTTCTTGTTAAGTAACTTTGAAAGCCATAGTTAAAATCATTTACTCCCATAATTGTAAAACTACCTACTTTTGATTGTAAAAACCCTTCAATAAAGTTATTTTTAGGTACAGATACTGTAATTGTTTTATCGGTACGGTCATTAAACTCAGATGGTATAGATACTACGCTAGTTACACCAGTTGGGGTAGTTATTTTAAAAAAACATATTTGATTATGGGTTTTTGTAAAGACAATATTAGATTTTAGATAGGAAATAACAATGCCTTGGTTTATTGTGCTATCACCAGAGTTGCCAGATGATGAGAATGCTATTTGTCCAGGTAATACATTTTGTGTATTTATGGCTATGGAGTTTAAATTCCCCGAACCTAATAAAGATTGTCCAAAAACGCTTTTAATATTCGTGCCGCTAACCAAAGTTTCCTGGACGTTTAAATTAGTTCTAGCCCCGCTAGCTGAATTGCTGCCAGTTCCGCCTTTAGCCACTGGCAAAACAGTAGATGATGAAGCAGCATTAACTTGTGCTAAATTACCACTTATAAAAGTAACTACTCCGAATAAAAACAAACAAAATATAATTCCTAGTTTTTTAAAGGTGAACTTATTCCAATTTTTTTCAATTTCCATATTGATTTTCCTAATTT
>JAITSD010000048.1 GCA_031288055.1 Candidatus Opitulatrix roisinitermitis
ATGGGTTTGGCAGAAACTGACCAAAATGCAGTCGGCTGGGCTCTAAGTATTCCAGTTTTACCAAATAGCATTTTTGCCTTGCCTGATTTTTCACTTTTAGGCAATTTTAATATATGGCACGCCTTTACTGTTTTAAGTCCTGTAACAGCTATTATGCTAGTTTTTTCAATTTTATTAACCGCTTTTTTTGATGGTATGGGAACTATGTATGCCATCTCCAAAGAAGCTGGACTAGTAGATAAAGACGGTAATCCTATAGCTTCAAAGCGAATTTTTATTATTGACTCTTTAGGTTCTTTATCAGGCGGTCTTTGTTCTATATCACCAAATACTATTTTTGTGGAATCCTCAGCTGGTATAGCTGAAGGGGCTAAAACTGGTTTAGCCTCTGTTATTACAGGTATTTGTTTTTTGCTAACCACATTTTTAACTCCGCTTATAACCGCTGTACCTATGGAAGCTGTAGCACCAGCTTTAATTTTTGTGGGGTATTTAATGATAAAAGAGATGACAAAATTAAATTGGTCAGCTCCCGATATTACTATTCCAGCTTTTTTAATAATAATATCTATACCTTTTACATATTCAATTACCAATGGTATTGGTATAGGCTTTATAACTTATGTTGTTATGAAAATCGCTAAAGGTAAATCAAAGGAAATTCATCCTCTTTTATGGGTTGTATCAGCTATTTTTCTTATCTATTTTTTACAAGCTGGCGTCACCCAATTATTAAACACAATTATATAAATATCTAAAACTCAATTAACCCAATAGGTATTGAAGTGTTATAGCTGTAATCAAAATCGCGTTCAAAAACTACCCTTACATCGCCATCATTTGATGATAAAAAAATGGTATCATCTCTTAAAGCTGCTAGTTGACGCCTTAAAATATTATTTTCCTCTTGTAATTCTAAAATTCGGCGAACACCCTCTAAATTAACTCCTTTACGGCTAAGTTGCTGCACAATTTGTAATTTTCGAACATCTCTCATAGTATAGCGACGGGATAAACCACGAGTTTTTTTGGGCACCACCAAACCTAACCTATCATACTGCCTAAGCGTCTGCGGATGCATTTTAGCTAAAACAGCTGCTTGCGAAATATTATAAAGCATTTTTTAACTCACGATTTAGTCTTTTAGGAGCTTTTATAAATATATGTACATATTCATCACCTACGCCTTTTTTAGTTTTTATACCAGCTCCTTTAATTCTATAAACACTATTTGAGGCTGAACCAGTTGGTATTTTAATTTTTTTTATTTCTTTATAAGGTGTAGGTATTTCTAAAGTAGCTCCTAATAAAAACTCTTTTAAAGATATTTCTTTATCAATATGTATATCTTTACCAACTGGTTTAAAAATTTCATCAGGTATAATTTTTATTTCTAAAATTAAATCACCAGCTGATCCACCAGTTTGCGACTGATAACCTTTACCAGCGATTTTAATTTTCTGTCCGTCCAAAACCCCAGCTGGTATTCTAGTTTTAACTGTTTTACCAAGTACTTGTAATTCTAGAGTTGTGCCACCTAAAGTATTTTTAAAAGGAATAGTGGTGCTAGCATTTATATCTTTACCACGCATTGGACTTGTCCCGCCTGCTCCAAATTGCGAAAAAATATCTTGCCACGAAGATTGATTACCTCCTGGAAACCCGCCAGATGTTCTAGTATAAGTTTTAGCTCCAGCACTACCAGAAGAAAAAATACTACTAAAAATATCTTCAAAACCACCAGCAGTACGTTGACCGCTTTGACCATAACCACCTGTAAAACGAGCACCACCCTGACCCATAGCTCTTATAGCATCATATTGTTTTTTTTGCTCTTTATCACTTAACACAGTATAAGCCTCAGAAATATTTTTATATTTAGCTTCAGCAGTCTTATTTCCTTGATTTAAATCTGGATGATATTTACGAGACAATTTACGGTAAGCCTTTTTAATTTCGTCTAATGAAGCTGTTTTTGATAAGCCTAAAACCGCGTAATAATCTTTAGACAACCATTCTTGTTGCGACATAAATTAACTCTCTGTTTTAGGAACTATTACACTAACTCTAGCTGGACGAACAACTATATCATCTATTTTATAACCTTTTTCTATAATAGCTTCAATTTTATCTTTTTTGGCTTCACTGTCTTGTCGACTCATAATAGCCTCATGAAACTCATGATCAAAAGGTTCTCCCGCTTCACCATAAGATTGAAGCCCAATTTTTTGTAAATTATTAATTAATTTTGTTACAATAGCACCAAAAGGGCTTTTAGGATCTATTTCACCATGAGTTTGAGCTCGATTAATATCATCCAAAACTGGCAAAAGTTCAATTACAGCATCTTTTTTGCCCCAAAACCGAGCAGTTTGATTATCCTTAACTGCTCGATTTCGATAATTTATAAACGACGCTCTTTCTTTAGCTAATTCTTCCATATAACTTGACAACTCTTTTTGAGTATCTTTTAAGGCTTTAGCTAAATCGGTCTTAGTATTAGCTTTGGTCATTTTACAACTCTTTCAAACTAACTAAAGATTGAAATTATTCTACAACCTCAGCATCTACTACATCATCATCAGCTTCAGCTTTGTCATCTGGAGTATTACCTTCTGCTTTAGCATTATCAGCTGGAGCTTCCGAATCAGCCTGATTTTGGTTTGTTTTATATAAAGTCTCGCCAATTTTCTGAGATGATGCTACTAATTTTTCATTAGCCACTTTTATAGCTTCGGCATCATCTGTTTCAATAGCTTTTTTAACCTCATCAATACCACCTTGAACCTCTTTAATTAATGACTCATCTAATTTATCTTTATTATCATCAATTAATTTTTGTGTAGAATAAGCAAAGGCTTCAGCTTGATTTCTAGTATCTTGAGCTTCGCGGCGCTTTTTATCCTCATCAGCATGTTCTTTAGCTTCATTAACCATTCGGTCAATTTCTGATTTATCTAATGATGAACCACCAGTTATAGTCATTGATTGTTCTTTACCAGTACCTTTATCTTTAGCTGACACATGGACTATGCCATTAGAGTCAATATCAAATGTTACCTCTATTTGTGGCACACCTCTAGGAGCTGGGGCAATACCTGTTAATTCAAAAGTTCCTAATGATTTATTGTCTTTAGCAAACTCCCTTTCACCTTGTACAACCTGAATTAACACACCTGGCTGATTATCAGCCGCTGTGGAAAATATCTCACTTCGTTTAGTTGGGATAGCAGTGTTTCTCTCAATAAGTTTAGTAGTGACTCCTCCCAATGTTTCTATACCTAACGATAAAGGTGTTACATCTATCAAAAGCACATCTTTTTTATCACCCTGTAAAACACCAGCTTGAATAGCTGCTCCCACAGCTACCACTTCATCTGGATTAACCGTTTTATTAGGTTCCTTACCGCCTGTTAACTCTTTAACTGACTCAACCACAGATGGCATACGAGTTGAACCGCCAACTAAAACTATATGGTCTATATCACTAACTTTTACTCCGGCATCTTTAATAACTGACTTAAAAGGTTTTTTAGTCCTTTCTAATAAATCTTTAGTCATATCTTCAAATTTAGCTCTAGTTAACTTTTCATCTAAATGAATTGGCCCATTTTCCCCCATAGAAACATATTGCATAGAAATATTAGTCTCTGTAGCAGTAGATAACTCTTTTTTAGCTTGCTCAGCAGCTTCTTTTAAACGCTGCAAGGCAATTTTATCTTTAGACAAATCCACGCCATCTTTATTTTTAACCTGAACAACTAACCAATCAATTATTTTTTGATCCCAATCATCACCCCCTAAATGATTATCGCCAGATGTAGCTTTAACTTGAATAGTCGAAAAACCATCATCGTCTTTACCAATTTCTAATAAAGACACATCAAATGTTCCTCCTCCCAAATCGAAAACTAAAATTAACTCATCTTCTTTACCTTTATCTAAACCATAAGCCAAAGCTGCGGCTGTAGGCTCATTAATAATCCTTAAAACATTTAAACCAGCAATTTTTCCGGCTTCCTTTGTGGCCTGTCTTTGAGCATCATTGAAATAAGCTGGAACAGTAATAACTGCATCTGTGACCTTTTCTCCTAAATAAGTTTCTGAATCAGTTTTTAATTTTTGTAAAATACGAGCACTAATTTCTTGAGCTGTATATTGTTTATTATCAATTTTTATTTTCCAAGAATTATCACCCATATGCCTTTTAACTGATGAAATTGTGCGATCTACATTAGTAACCGCCTGCCTTTTAGCAAGTTCTCCCACTAAAACCTCATTTGATTTTGAAAAAGCTACCACTGATGGGGTTGTTCTAGCGCCTTCCGCATTAGCTATAACCTGCGGTTCACCACCTTCTAAAACCGCCACACATGAATTTGTTGTACCTAAATCGATACCAACTGCTTTTGTCATATTTATCACTTCCTTTCGTTTTACTTGACTAAGCTTTGCGACACTCAAACCTGAGTGACCCTAACTAAAGTTTAGCATAAATATTTTAAAATGTCAAATATTTTTATAAAAACCTTAGTTTATAACACTCATGTTTAACATAATCTATATAATACTATCTAAATATTTCGATACATAACAATATATAAAATATTTATATGAAGTAATAAATAACAATTTTAATATATTTCTTTATAGAGTTTGTTATTCCTAAATATAAATATAAACTTTATACAGTGCGACATTGTTCGTGGCATTATCAATAATATAATTAAAGATTGAAAAAATGCACTGTAGAAAGATGCAATAAAAAGATACAAAAAAATATACTATAAAAAGATAGAAAACAAAAAAAGACAAGAACAGGATATTTTTAAAATGAAAAGTGTAATTAAAATAAATAAATTGGCAATTAATAAATTAAATAATCAACTTATTATAAGTAAGTTTCTCACAGTTATAATAATGACTTTGTGTTTTGCTATTTCACCAGCCGTGACAATTCCTATAGCCCAAGCCAGTGAACCACAAACTAAAAACTTGTCAGCTTTAATTAATAATAACCAAATGACCAATAATCAACTTAGCAATAAAAACAAAACTAATAACTTAGCCGATCAACCAAACCCTCCCAAAAATGTATCAATTTCTAGAGCCGTAACTCGTAATTCAATAGAAGCAACTTGGCAAGCTCCAGATACCCCTCCAACTAATTATACCTATCAAATTGAATTATTAAACAATATATCTAGCGTGGCTCAAACAATAGACAATATTAGTTTAAATATTACCAATACAACTTTATCTAATTTATCAACTGGCAATTGGAAAGTCAGAGTTTATACAGTGTCTAATAATATTAAAAGTGTAGCCACTGAATCCGCTACATCAATATCCGTTGCCTTAAAACCAACTTCTGTTTCGACTAATTTTAATGATATTGCTAATTTAACTGATAATTTTCAAATGGCTATTAAATGGGCAGCTAGTTACACTATCACAGCTGGTTATCAAGATGGTGGCTTTCATCCCGCTGCTCCAACCACCCGCGGACAAATGGCGACTTTTTTCCATAAATTAGCTGGCAACCCAATCACTCAAGGTACATCAAATAATTTTATTGATATAGCTAAGTCAATTCACAAAAACGATATTGATTGGTTATCAACAAAAGGTATCACGGCTGGTTATAATTGCACTGCCAAAGGCAAACCAGTTAAAACTTGTGATAAAAAAGGTGACTTAGTTTATTACCCAGAAGGTAAAATTACGCGTCAACAAATGGCAACTTTTTTATATAGATTTGCCTCAGCTCCGTCTATAACCCAAGCTGAAATTAACCTTTACTTAAAAGATTTCAAAGATAAATCACAAATTCTAGCCAGTGGACAAGCCACCCCTATAGCTTGGCTAGTTAAAAATAATATTACAGGTGGGTTCACTTGTACGGCCTTTGGTAAACCTGATGCCACTTGCACTAAAACTGGAGATATAATTTTCAGACCAAAATATAACACTACGCGTCAACAAATGGTGCTTTTTTTACAAAAAGCCGCTAATACTTTAAATTTAAATGCTTACATGAAAACTGAAAATACCAACCCACTTACTTTTTTTGGAATAACTTCACCCACTCGAGGTGAAATTACTAAAATATCATTTCAGAATGCATTACCTAATTGTTCTAATCCAATCGATATATCACAAGATACCAGCGGTGGTGTTTTAGCATGTGTAGCGAATAATACAGAAATAATTATTGGAACAATTGATGGAGTACAAGCTAATCCTAATAGCTCATACTTATTTTACCACTTATCCATAACTAGCGGGGTTGATATTAATTTAACTAATTTCAATACCGACGTTATTACAGATATGAACCATATGTTCTCTATGGCTTCACTGCAAACTGGACTTAACTTTCCTGAGAAATTTGGAGGTGCAGCGACTGATATGTCAAATATGTTTGAAAATGCAAATCTATCAAAAGGTATAATTTTACCAACTGAATTTGGTAGCGTAGCAACTAATATGAGCGGTATGTTTGAAAATGCAAATTTGTCAGAAGGCATAACTTTACCAATTAAGTTTGGTAGTGTAGCGACTAATATGAGCAATTTATTTTATAACACTTCATTGCCAACAACTAATTTTAATTTGCCAGATGGGTTTGGCAGTTTGGCAACCAATATGGACTATATGTTTTATAATGATTCTTTACCTACGGGATTTAGATTACCTGAGAGATTTGGCAGTTTAGCAACCACTATGTATAATATATTTCTAGAAACCACATTTAACAGCAATATAACTTTACCTATGAGTTTTGGACAAAATCTCAATTACGCTTATATTTTAAGTAAGACAATCATCAATGGTAATTTAATTATTTTAGCAACATTCCCCAAAGCTATCAGTGCTACCAACTTTATCTCACACTCTACAATAAACGGTAATTTAACTATTCCAAACAATTTTATGGCAAATATAGACAGTATCAATTTTATTTTAAATACTACTAAAATTACTGGTAACTTAACCGTTGGAGATAATTTTTTGGCCAACCTTACCACCGCCTCCATGATATTTAATTCTAGTCAAATTGATGGTGATTGCGTTATAGGAAATAATTTCATGCCAAACAATATCACTAGGGATACTACTTCACTTTTTAATTCTACTAAATTTGCTGGTAAATTATCCATCAGAAACAATTTCATACCAAGTGCCACAAATGTCCAAACATTATTTAATAATAGCCAAATCAACGACTTAACTATCGGAAATAATTTTTTAACTAATACCACCGACATGAGTGGTATGTTTAATAATAGCACTTTACCAACCACTAACTTTTCGTTGCCTGCGGGGTTTGGCAGTGCAGCAACTAATATGGACAGTATGTGGCAAAACGCTAAACTCAATGCCGATATTGATTGGTCTGGCACTGATTTAACCAATTCCGCGGCTAGCAAAATTGACATGTTTAAAAACACAACTTGGAATGGACATTATATAATTGTGGCCAATCCTGCCAGCAAAACTTTTTTAATCACCAATAGCTCTATTAGTGATAATGCTAAAATAAAAATTAAAGGTCCTGTATTAAAAACTGAAAGTTCTAATCCTAACACATTTTTGAGTTTATCTAGCCCAGCTAGAGATACCATCACTAAAATATCATTTCTGAAAACTTTACCGACCTGCGATAATCCTACCGATGTTTCAAATGATAATAATAGGAGCGTTTTAGCTTGTGTGGAAAACAGCACCGAAATCGTTATAGGTGCAGACGGAATGATTATAGCTAATGATAATAGTTCTTGGCTTTTTGCCAATCTAACTTCATCTAGTAAAATTGATATTAATTTAAATAATTTAAATACAACAACAACCTCTAATATGAGTTATATGTTTATGAATAGTAAATTAAAAAATCTTTCGCTGCCCACAAAATTTGGAGCTACAGCAAAAGACATGTCCGCTATGTTTAATAAAACTATCTTACCAACAACTAATTTTAATTTGCCTGCGGGGTTTGGCAGTGCGGCAACTAATATGAATGCTTTATTTAGCCAAGCCACCTTACCAACAACTAATTTTAATTTGCCAGATGGTTTTGGCAGTGTTGCGACTAATATGTCCAGTATATTTAATAATACTTCGCTACCAAATGGATTTTTGTTGCCGGCTGGATTTGGGAGTTTAGCAACTAATATGACAGCTATGTTTTATGATACTTCATTACCAGCAACTAACTTTATTTTACCTGCGGGGTTTGGCAGTGCAGCAACTAATATGGACAGTATGTGGCAAAGCACTAAACTCAATGCCGATATTGATTGGTCTGACACCGATTTAACTAATTCCACAGCTATTAAAGCTAATATGTTTAGTAACACAACTTGGAATGGACACTATATAATAGTTCAAAACCCAGACACTAAAACTTTTTTAATCACCAATAGTTCTATTAGTGACGATAGCCAAATAAAAATTAAAGGCCCTGTATTAAAAACTGAAAGTTTTAATCCTAACACATTTTTGAGTTTGCCTAGCCCAGCTAGAAATGCCATCACTAAAATATCATTTCAGAAAACTTTGCCAACATGCAATAATCCTACCGATGTATCAAATGATAATAATAGGAGCGTTTTAGCCTGTGTGGAAAACAGCACCCAAATCGTTATAGGTGCAGACGGAATGATTATAGCTAATGATAATAGTTCTTGGCTTTTTGCCAATCTAACTTCATCTAGTAAAATTGATATTAATTTAAATAATTTAAATACAACGACAATCTCTAATATGAGTTATATGTTTATAAATAGTAAATTAAAAAATCTTTCGCTACCCACAGAATTTGGCACTACAGCAAAAGACATGTCCTCTATGTTTAGTAAAACTATCTTACCAACAACTAATTTTAATTTGCCGGCTGGGTTTGGCAGTGTAGCAACTGATATGAATGCTTTATTTAGCCAAACCACCTTACCAACAACTAATTTTAATTTGCCAGATGGATTTGGCAGTGCTGCGACTATTATAAGTAATATGTTTTATAAAACTATCTTACCAATAACTAATTTTAATTTGCCAGATGGATTTGGCAGTGTTGCGACTAATATGTCCAGTATATTTAATAATACTTCGCTACCAAACGGATTTACTCTGCCGGCTAGATTTGGGAGTTTAGCAACTAATATGACAGCTATGTTTTATAATACTTCATTACCAGCAACTAACTTTATTTTACCTGCGGGATTTGGCAGTGCGGCAACTAATATGATGCCGAGTATGTGGCAAAATGCCATCTTAAACGGCGATATTGATTGGTCTGGCACTGATTTAACTAATTCCGCAGCTATTAAAGCTAATATGTTTAGTAACACAACTTGGAATGGGCACTATATAATAGTTCAAAACCCAGGCACAAAAACTTTTTTAATCACCAATAGTTCTATTAGTGACGATAGCCGAATAAAAATTAAAGGTTCAGTTCTAAAAACTGAAAACTCTAATCCTAGCACTTTTTTAGATGTGCCTAATCCAGCTAGAAATGCTATCACTAAAATATCATTTCAGAAAACTTTGCCTACTTGTAATAACCCTGTTGATGTATCAAATGATAGCGACAATAGCGTTTTGGCGTGTGTGGAAAACAACACTGAAATTGTGGTGGGTGCCGATGGATTTGTTATAAGTAACCCCGATAGCAGCAATTTATTTAAAAATTTATCTATATCTGATGGAGTCGACATTAATTTAACTAATTTAATTACACCATCAACCGTTAATATGAATAATATGTTTGCAAACACTAAACTAAAATCTATTCCTATTTGGTCCAATGATTTTGGCTCTAAGGCTAATGAAATAGTAAATATGTTTTATAATACTAATTTACCAGCTAATTTTTCGCTACCGGCTGGGTTTGGCAGTATGGCTAAAAATACGATCGGTACATTTGCTAACACCAACTTATCAGGTGGCATAACTCTACCAGCAGAGTTTGGAAATTCGGCCACTAATATATACGCTACATTTGCTAATACTATTTTACCAGACGGTTTTACCCTGCCGCCCAGCTTTGGCAAAGTGGCAACTGATATGAATGCTATATTTTTGAATGCAACTTTACTCTCTAAATTAACCTTACCCCCAGACTTTGGAAAAGTGGCAACTAGTATGGATGCTATGTTTTTTAATGCAACTTTAAACGGCGATATTGATTGGTCAGGCACCAATTTATCTAATTCCCAAGCTACTAAAAATGACACTTTTCAGAACACAAAATGGAATAATCACTTCATACTAGCCCAAAATCAAGGATCGGTTGATTGGTTAACTAACGGGACTGGTGCCACAAAGGATAATGTGAAAATTAAAGGTAGTTAAAACTTATTCTGTTTATTAATCACAAGTTAATTAATAAACTAGCCATTTTTCAAATAATTACAAATCTATATAATAATAAAAATAAATTAAATAATTTCGTTTAATATTACTGCTCATTTAACTACCCTTTCAGTTAACAAATTTAAACATTTTCGGGACTGCTACCCTTTTGGTTGACACAAAACGTTCAACAAAGAAAGGAATGATAAAATGACTATTATGGACGAATTTTTACCTAAAAGTTACACAAAAGAATTTAAATTGGA
>JAITSD010000050.1 GCA_031288055.1 Candidatus Opitulatrix roisinitermitis
TAACTAAAATGATATAATTAGCTTATAAAAATGACACTTTATAATTTCAATTTTAAACTTTTAAAAATAATTAATTTTTAAACGCACTTTTAAACACTTTAAAAACTACTACTCTGGACTGCCACCCCTTTCAGTTAACAAATTTAAATATTTTCTAACAATTTTATTAGAAAATTATCAGGCTATTAAGTGTTTTTTTTTTTTGGAATAATTTTAGTATGGAAATTAAGAAAAATAATATAGGAATTAGAAAAAATTGGAATAAGTTCACCTTTAAAAAACTAGGAATTATATTTTGTTTATTTTTATTCGGTATAGTAACTTTTATAAGTGGTGGGTTAGGACAAGTTAATGCGGCAACTAGTTCAACAGTTTTACCAGTGGCTAAAGGCGGCACGGGCAGCAATTCAGCTAGCGGGGCTAGAACTAATTTAAACGCCCAAGAAACTTTGGTTAGCGGCACAAATATAAAAAGTCTTTTTGGACGGACGTTATTAGGTTCGGGGGATTTTGGAACACTTACAACAAATAAAACCAGTGGCTTAGCAATTGGAGAAAATACAATAATACGGGGGCCTACTAATGAACCCCTAATTTTTTATGGCATAGCTTGTGAGTTTTTCACAGGCATTTGTTCGTGGACACAACCGTCTTATAATGATAGTGATCTTATATATGATGCTGGGGACGGTGTTGTAAAAAGTTTCCATAAAGCATCTGATGGTAATACACCAAGTATTAGTTTAAAATTGTTCGGAGATAATTGGGTTTACGGTTGGGCTAGAGGATTAATAATGACCTCTTCTGGAGCTTTTAATTGTGATTTGTATAAAACACGCGGTTTAGGCTTTTTCTTTCATATAACAAGAATTCGTTAGTTTTAAAAAATACTTCTTTTCATAACCAATATTTCTAATTTTTCAAAAATACCTACTTAAAACTGCCACCCTTTCAGTTAACAAATTTAAATATTTTCTAACAATTTTATTAGAAAAATAACCAGCTATTAAGTGTTTTTTTTTTTTGGAATAATTTTAGTATGGAAATTAGGAAAAATAATACAGAAATTAGAAAAAATTGGAATAAGTTCTCGTTTAAAAAATTAGGAGCTATCCTTTGTTTATTTTTAATCGGTATAGTAACTTTTATAAGTGGTAATTTAGCCCAAGTTAGTGCGGCAACTAGCTCAACAGTTTTGCCTGTAGCTAAAGGCGGCACGGGAAGCAATTCGGCTAGCGGGGCAGCCACAAATATTTTAGGAAGAGACTTTACTAATTATTCTGGCAAATTACCAGCTTCTCAATTAACTGGATCTGTACCAATAGCTAATGGCGGAACTGGGGCTATTAATGGTGCCACTGCCCGAGCAAATCTTGAGGTTTCTCAATCTTATGTATACCAACAACAGCATGGGGATTATATAGAATATGTTAGAGTTGCTATGACACAAATAGCAGGTTTAGCAAGTGGATATAATACTCAAACATCTATAATTAGCGGACTTGATCGTAGCAGTAATAACCCTATGACTGTTATATTGGAAGTAAATCCTGCTGTAGCAGAACCCAGAATATCTATGTTATCGAAAAATAGATGCAATGTTTGGTTTTGGTATTATAATGAAAATAACATACGATATTACTACGCTTCAGCACAAGAATGGTGGGCGCAAACCACAAGTGTAAATGTTATTTTAAATAGTACCTCTAATCCTATTTTCGTGCCAGATTTAAAAAAATACATGCCCTCAAACTTCATTTCATTAGGTAAGGCTTCTTGCTGAAGCTAGATTTATTATTATTATAATAATAATAAACTATATGCAATTTACTAACCACTATTTCTAATTTTAAATACAAAACTTATTAAAAAAGGGGGTAGCAGTCCCCTGCCACCTTTTCAGTTAACAAATTCATTAATTTTCTAACAATCTTATTATAAAATATTTGGGCAATTAATCATTTTTTTTTTTTGGAATAATTTTAATAATGTTAATTTACAAAAATTTAAAAAGAGGTACTATATGATTATTCTTTTAATCTCACTGACAATTACACTATCATTAGCACTATCACTAGCATTTATAGTTCGGCACATCGCCATACAAAAAGGGAAAGATCCAGCAGCGTGGTATTTATATGGTGTAGTATTGTTTCCTATAGCATTTTTACATATTTTATTAATTGACAAAGATAATCCAAATTCACACAATAGCACAATGCTATCTAGTAGGGACATAATTTCTGCAAATAATAATAACATGCCCATTCAAATTGCTTCACCTTTGCGTTTAGACGATTATGAAATATATAAAAATGGAGAAACTAAATTAGCTTTCAATAATTATACGGCTAAAGATATTAAAGCCATAAAAATCAATTTAAAAGCTAAAAATATCTTTGGCGAAAGTATTATATTTAACGGGAAAGATGTATTAAAATTAATTCTTGAAAATCCAGATATTTCACCAAATCCACCATTTGAAAGTGATCATTTTATCTATAATGTTAAATTTCCGAATTCACTTTCTAGCAAAAATATTTTTATATTACATTTAGAAAATGACCAAATTAGAAATCTAGAAATTATAGTTACAGAAATCATTTATACAGATAACAGTATCACAAAAATTGAAGATTATTCAACTATAGAACAACCGCAATTAACTGAAATTATATATTCTGACCCTTTAAATATAAATAGAATAAATAAAATTAACAAAATTTTACACGAAAAAGGTGTTAAGTCAAGCACTTATTTGCCAATCTTCTCTGATAAATTTTGGGTTTGTTCTTGTGGTTGTATAAATCCCAAAACGGCCAAAAACTGTCTAAATTGTTCAGCAAGCAAAGAAATTATTAAAAAAAATGTAAAACCTGAGGTTATAGAAAATATAGAATTCCAAGTCATAGAAGAATATAATAGAATTCAAGAAAAACGAAAGAAATTATTAAAGAAAGTATTAAAAAAAATATTAACAAAAATTAAAGTATTAAAAAAATATTAACAAGAATTCTGCCTGCCGTAACAATAGTTATAGCTATCGCCATCCCAACAGGAATAATATCTAATGCCATATATTTTACTCCTCTAGGACACTATAATAAAGGAGTTGAATTTCTGGAATCATTACAATTTAAAAATGCTATAAATGAATTCAATCTATCTAATAATTTTAAAGATTCAAAAGAGAAAATAATTTTTGCCGAACAAGAAACAACTCGTTACAACCAAATATTTGAAAATATAAGAAACGACAAAACTAACACTATTACGATTGGCGACACAGATTTTTATGTTTTAAAAGATAGTGATATAAAAGCCAAAATTATTACAAAAAAAGCGATTGCTAATAATGTGCAATTTTTCTCAAAAGCGATTCCCTGACAAACCGTACTACTTACACAAACTCCTCCCCAATTCCAAAATATGTAGACAATTTCGTTAATAAAATTAAAGGAGATCCACTATATAAACGTATTTCAAAAAATAGCCAATGGCAAACTTTTCATCTCCCCTCTAAATCAGAAATCAGATATTTAAACACACTTCTAGATAGATCCAAAAATAAAATAAATGACGCTAATTATAATGCCAGCTGGACAAATGATTATAGCTGGAATTGGGGTGTAAAATATGATGGCAACACTAAGGGTTATGCGTGTTACTCTACATCTTTAAGCAAAGGGAGGAAATCTTATAGATGGACATTTGTGTCATTACAGTGTTCTAGCACAAACAATGTTATAGTTATAGCCGATTTAGATATTAGTCCTTTGCAATAGCTATAATAAAAACTAATTTTGATTGTGATATAAAAGGGACTACCACCCTTTCAGTTAACAAATTCATTCATTTTCGGGACTGCTACCCTTTTGGTTGACACAAAACGTTCAACAAAGAAAGGAATGATAAAATGACTATTATGGACGAATTTTTACCTAAAAGTTACACAAAAGAATTTAAATTGGA
>JAITSD010000082.1 GCA_031288055.1 Candidatus Opitulatrix roisinitermitis
AAAGTTAGTTTCAATAGTGTTGACCATTAATTTAGGGCCACCAAATGAGTAAGCAGCATTGAGTTTATTCATACCGTATCCTGCAATTTCAACATATGAATCTCTAGGAATAGAAATCAATGATGGTGTACCAGTTTTAGGTAGAGTTAAAAGCATAATTGAGTCACTTCTGCCGCCTTGAGTATCATCCTTAATTGCATTATCTCTTTTGTCAGATCCTGCGATTAAATAGGTTATAGCTGGTGATGTGTCTGCCTTGCTAGATAGGGCATTCTCATGTTTTAGCAAACTATTAGCCCATATTAAAACGATTATTAAAAAAATTATTATAACTATTATAAGACCAATTATTATTTTTAAAAATTGTGGTAATGATTTAATTTTCGATAGTTTAACTTTTGGTTTTTGTAGTGAATTATTTTGTAATTTAGATAAATCAACTTCACCACTAACTCTTTGAATTTGTGTGACAGGTGTTGTGGTACGGTTAGTTTTGTCCAAATCGTTTTTAGGAGCGAAGGATTTAGGTTGATTAAATCTATTATCGTTATCACCATTTTGTGGAGTAAATGATGGCGGTCTGTCGGTCATATTATTTTTATATAAATTAAGAACTATTTACCACAGATATAATCGTCTTTAGCATTTTGATGTTGTATATCAGTTAAAGAATTAATGGCTGGGATATCTGGGTTTTGACTAGTTAACGACGAGCTACTTGGACTGACTGATACTGATGGTGTTGGTGTAATTTTAGGCACAATAATTGGTGTGTCGTGAATAAAGCGATTCCAAACTTGATTAGCTTGTTCGGTCCATTGTATTCTGTTAGGGTCGGCTGGATAAGTTTCCCAAGGTACAGTGTAAAACATAATATTAGCCATATCAATATTTCTTAATGAAAAAGCTAATCCCATATAGTCTTGTATAGTTAAAGTGGAAGTCATAGAGTGAGTTGCTCCACGGATTAGTTTGTATAGCTCTGGTATATGAGCAAAATCCATTTCCTGCATAGCTTTATTAGCAATGGCTCCAATAATTTGTTGTTGTCGTTTAATTCTATCAATATCAGAACCGTCACCTAAACCAATGCCCTCTCTAGCTCTAGCATATTCTGTGGCATCACGACCATTTAGGTTTTGCATACCCTTGTCTAAAACTAATCCGCCCACATTCCAGGCATCAATATGGTTAGGAATACAAACTCTAATACCACCAATAGCATCAATCATATTTTTAAAAGCTGCAAAATCAGCCACCACAAAACCGTCAATATGAACATTTGTGTTAGTTTCAATTGTTTTAGCAGCACAACTAGCACCCGATTCTAAATTGCCGCCTTGATCGTAAGCATTAGCAAATGCTGAATTAAACATGGCCACGCCTCCTCCTGTAACCATGCCATGAGCGGTTTGACAATTTGGTATATTTACCATAGAATCTCGTGGAATTGAAACCATTTCGACTCTTTGGCGGTCTGATGAAATATGTATTAAAATAGCTGTATCGCTTCTAGCTCCAGCTGCATCTATAGCATTACCGTCAGATGATAATTCTAAATCTTCTTGAGTTTGTCTAGAATCAACTCCTAAAATTAATATATTCATAGCTCCTCCAGCTTTAGGGTCAATAGGTGCTCGGTCATTACCCATAAGAGAAGTATTCATTAAACCAAAACCGTTGTTTATATCAATCCATAAACTTAAAGCAAAAGAGCCTATGCCAAAAACTAAAGCCACAATTGTTAAAATAGCAATCATTTTTCCACCAGTGGTTCGGTTAAAGTTTTCAGCGTGTCGTGGAAAGACCTGGCTTTTCCTCATACATTTATTCTATCACGAGCTGATATAATTAGATTATGAAAAAAAGAATAACATCTATTGATGGCGTTAGGGGAGTAGCTTGTTTTATGGTGATGTTTTATCACACAAATAAAAATACTATTTATAACACATCAGATTTATGGACATCAAGCACTAGCCAAAATCATGAGATTTGGCTGAACTTTACAAACTTTTTCTTTGGTGCACACACTGGTTCGGAGGCTGTGACAGTTTTTTTAGCTATTAGTGGTTTTGTGGCAGCTTATGGTTTGTGCGGTATTTCTAAATATAGTTGGGTCTCTTACACAGTTCGCCGAATTGGTCGTTTATTGATTCCTTGTTTTGCGGTTTTATTAATTTTAATTGCCACGCAAACTATTTCTAACCATTTTTTTGGTGTGTCGTTGCATCAAGATTGGACTCAACGCAGTTTAACTGATTATTATTATTGGGGTTCTTTATTTTCATCTTTTGATTTTATATTTGGTGTGCCGTTTGCACTTTATCCGCCAATGTGGACCATAAAATGGATACTTTATTTTTCTTTGCTTTTACCAGCGGTTTTTGCGGCTATGCTTAAATTTGAAGATTTTTTGTCAAAAAATATTATAGCAGTTTATGTTATTTGTTGCGGTTTGTCATGTTTAGGTTTTATGTGCGATTTAGATACTTTAAAGTTTTTGCCGCCATTTGCTTTAGGGGTTAATTTAGCTATGTTTTATTATAAACATCCAGATAGGAAAGATTTAAAACTATCAAATAATTTATTTTTATGGTTTTTATTGATTGCTGGTTTAGTCTTGATAAAAATACCTGATTATTATTTTGCTTGGCAACATTATACAGGTCAAAACTATATGGGTTTTTGGACAATAGCTAGTTTACCAATTTTATATGCTGTTTTATATTTAAAACCGTTGGATAGATTTTTGAGTACTAAGCCTTTACAATGGTTAGGTAAAATATCTTTCGCCTTATTTATAACTCATTGGGCTATTGTGGCTAATTCCACATTTGAAAACTGGGTTGTGGGTTTTTCCACGCCTAGTTTACCTTTTTCACCATGGTTGATTGTGATTTTATGTTTGTTAATAGCTTGGTTATTTTGGAAATTCGTGGAAAAACCTAGTGCTAAATTATCTAGTCTTATGGGACAAGTTTCAGCCAATCTAGTCACTAAATATTTTCAAGCTAATCAAACTACTAAAAATTAATTTTTAAATAGTTTTTTATTAAGGTTTATGTATTTTATTATTTATTAGGCGTTTTATGTTTAAGATTAGTTAATTTTTTAATTTCTTTTATATAATCATCTAAGCTTTTAAAGCCTTTGTAAACACTGGCGTATCTTAAATAGGCTATTTCATCAATTTTTCTTAGGGGCTCTAAAACAGCATGACCGATTTCGTAAGAGTCAATTTGTGATAAACCCTGAGAGCGAACTTTATCCTCAACCTCATCAGCAATTTTTTTTAAATCTTGACTGTCAATTTGTCTACCTTGAGCGGCTTTAGCAATACCATTTAATATTTTAGCTTTTTTAAAACTTTGTAAATTACCATCTCGTTTAACAACGCATAGCTGAACAATTTCATTAGTGGAAAATCGTCTTTCACAATTTTCACAAAGCCTGCGGCGGCGTATAGAATAACCATCCTCACTAATACGAGTATCAACCACTCGTGATTCTGGTGTATTACAAAATGGACAATGCATATAATTAGTTTACAATAATTATAAATTGATAAAAAATACGGTGACGTCATATATTTGACATTTGCTTTTATGCGGCAATTTAATAAAAAATACCAAGATCGTAATTGGGCAATGATAGCAGGTTTATTAGATAACAAACCAGTTAGTTTAAGCTTTGCTGGAAAAGTTATACAAAATGTTAAAACTTACCCTGGTGAATTAGCCAAACCAAAATTGTCAGCTCCTATTTATTAAAAAATCAACAATCTGATGAAAAATTTGCTAGTGTTTTAAGAAATTATTATTATAATGGTGGTTTTGATAACAAGTTTGCTAATATGCTTAAAAATGATAAAGTAACTAGTGCTAAAGCTATGGCACAAGCTTTTTATGATTATTATAAGATAGCTGATAATCGTTTAAATTAATTTAAATTTAATATATTATATAATATAACTAGTAAATATTCGTTAAGCTATAATTATATGAAAATTAATAATCAATCTGATTTTTTGCAGCAATTGCGTAAACAACTTGAATTTGTAATTCAGAATTGTCCTTATTTAAATATGCCAGTTGATTTAAATATGCCATCTAAACAAAATAACTCCACTTTAGCCGAAATTATCATATCTAGCTTTGATAATTCTAGTTTTAGGAGAGCTTTGTCAATAATGCCTTTTGTTGAATTTGGCGTGGCCATAGAGCTTTTTCAAAATGCGGCTTTAATTCATGATGATATAATTGACAAAGCTCTAACTCGTCGCGGTCAAAAATCTATTCCTGTAATTTTAGGATCTGCTAGAGCTTTATTGGTGGCAAATATTTTATATAGTCTGGCTTTTGAACGATTTTTGACAGCAGCCAAACGGGTTAAGGGTGTGCAAAATTATGCATTAGATAAAATAGTTTGGCAATGGTGGCAAGTTTTCGATTTAGTTCAGGCAGGTCAAATTCTAGATTTTGAATTGGCTAATTATAAATTAGTTTATGGACAATTTGAACTTATAGAACAAAAAATAGAACAAGTTATTTGGCAAAAAACTACTAGCTATACTTTTATTTTGCCAGCTCAAATTAGAAGTTTTGCTAGCAATAAACCAGCTTTATCAAATCCTGAGATTAAACAATTACAAACTGATGGTTTAGCTTTTCAGATGCAAAATGATTTTGATAATGTTTTTCCGGCAGACAATAAAGTCACAAAAGATCAATTATCAGATATTTATAACCGTAAAAAGACTCTTTTATTAATTGCTACTTTAAAAAAATTGCCCAAGGTAACGGCTCAAAGCATAATTGATTTATACAATTCTGATAAAGTAATTAATTACCAAACTGCACTTTTTATTAAAGGGGCTATGGCTAAAGCTAATAAAGTCCCCAATTAGCTTTTAGGCATATTAATTATATTTGATAAACTAATAAAGTTGGCTCTGTAGCTCAGATGGTAGAGCGCTCCCCTGAAAAGGGAGAGGTCAGCGGATCGATACCGCTCGGAGCCACTCTTTGCCTAAGCG
>JAITSD010000104.1 GCA_031288055.1 Candidatus Opitulatrix roisinitermitis
GCTAAACTCCCAAACCCGGCAGGCAGGACAAAATTATCTGGCAAAGTAGCAAGCCTAAACATAGACGACATATCCTGTGCCGCACTGCCAAACCCAGCCGGTAAAATCAATTCTGTGGATATAGTTATATTAGTGAATATATTTGATAGGTTAATGGCTTGAGATCCGAAGCCTGGCGAAAAAGTTAATTTTGTGGTTGGTAGAGTGGCATTGGCGAATGCAAATGATAAATTAGTTGCTTCTCCACCAAATCCATCTGGAAAAGTTAATCCTTCGGGTAAAGAAGCACTATAAAAAATATTTTGCATATTAGCGGCTGTCGCTCCAAAATTAATTGTCCAAGCAGGCACTGATTTTAATATACTATTTTGAAACATAGAGACCATATTAGTTATTGATGAGGTGTATAAATTATTTAAATTAATATCAACTCCATCAGATGTAGATAAGTTTCTAAATAAATTGCTACTATCAGGATTGGCCATAACAAAACCGTCAGCTCCTATAATTATTTCAGTACTGTTTTCTACGCAAGCTATAACGCTATTGTCATTATTCATAGAAACATCGGTGGGATTTGTACAATTAGGTATAGTTTTTTGAAAAGAAATTTTAGTAATTTGAGTTCTGTTAGGGCCAGATACATCCAAGAAAGTGGTTGGATTATCAATTTCCGTTTTTAGAACAGACCCTTTAATTTTTATTCTGTTATCATCACTAATAGAGCTATCAGTGATTAAAAAAGTTTTAGCTTCATCATTGGCAACTAATATAAAATTATCATTCCAAAATGTATAGTTAAACATTTTAGTTTTAGTAACTTGAGAGTTAACTAAATCGCTACCAGACCAATCTATACTACCGTTTAAAGTAGTGGCACTAAACATAGTTGACATATCAGTAGCTTTTGCTCCAAATCCTGAAGGTAAAGACAAATTACCTGTTATATTTGCATTTTGAAACATGGACCTCATACTAGTGGCTTCGGTTCCAAACCCCGCAGGTAATAAAAGTTCATCTGATGATCTGGTATTAGCAAACATATAAGTCATATCTAAAGCCACATTGCCAAATCCTGAGGGTAAAGTAAAACCTTCAGCGAAGGTATTACTCGCAAACATGGAGAACATATCAATGGCTTTAGACCCAAACCTCGATGGTAAAACTAGTCCCTTGATTGGTAAACTGGAACCGCTAAACATAGCTGACATATTGGTTGCCTCAGACCCAAACCCCGCAGGTAAAGCCAGTTCAGTTAATATATAAGTAACATATCTGAACATATCTGACATATTAGTGGTTTGATTACCAAACCCTGATGGCCAATTTGTTAGAGATTTTAATTTACTATCTTGAAACATATAAGACATATCAATTATTGTTAAATTATCTAATAAATTATTTAAATTAATATCAACTCCACTAGATACAGATAAATTTCTAAATAAATTGCTACTATCAGGATTGGCTATAACAAACCCGTCAGCTCCCACAATTATTTCGGTGTTATTTTCCACACACGCCAAAACACTTTTATCGCTATCATTAGAAATATCAGTGGGGTTATCACAAGTGGGTATGGTTTTCTGAAAAGATATTTTAGTAATTTGAGCTCTAGTTGGACTAGGTAAGTTAAAAAAAGTGGCAGGATTAGAGGTTTCAGATTTTAGCATAGAGCCTTTAATTTTTATTCTAGTATCATCACTAATGGAACTATCAGTGATTAAAAAAGTTTTAGTTTCGATATTTTGGACTAGCAAAAAATAGTTATGCCAATTTGTATTATTAAATATATTAGTTTTAGCAGTTTGAAAATAGGATAAATCAGTTTGAGACCAGTCAATATTTCCGTTTAGCGTGGCATCAGCAAACATATTTGACATATTTGTGGCCTGGTTGCCAAAGTTTATGGGTAGAGAAAAATTAATTGGTAATGAAGCACCCTCAAACATATTAGCCATATTAGTGGCTACACTGCCAAAGTTTATGGGTAGAGAAAAATTAATTGGTAACGAAGTGCTGTTAAACATATTAGTCATATTAGTCGCCACACTGCCAAATTTATTAGGTAAAATTAGACCAGCAGTTTGTAATGAAGCGTTAGCAAATGTGGATGACATATTAGTTGTTATACTGCCAAAGTTAGCTGACAGGTTTGATATAGAATTTAATTTACTATTTTGAAACATAGCGGACATATTAGTTATAGATGAAGTATCAAAATTATTTAAATCAATTATAGTTCCATTAGACATAGATAGTCCATAAAATAAATAAGCACTATTAGGGTTAGCTATAATTTGACCAATTCCTCCTATAACAATTTCGGTGGAATTATTTACGCAAACTAAAACGCCAGCTTTACCGTCAGCTGATACATCATATGGATTAGTGCAGTTGGGCAAGATATTTTGGAAAGATATTTTAGTAATTTGGTCTCTAGCAGGACTAGGTATGCCCAAAAAGGTGGTTGGATTCTCATTTTCAGTTTTTAGCATTAGTCCAGCATCTCTTACTCTAATTTTTGAATTGTCCGTAATTGAGCTGTTAGTGATTAAAAATATAACTGATTTGGCGTTTTGTACGAACATAAAATGGTTATTCCAAACTGTGTTGAAAAACATATCTTCTTTAGTGGCTGCAGAGTTAGCTAAATCGGTGTTTGACCAATCGTCATTACCATTTAAAGTTGCACCATAAAACATCCAACTCATATTGGTTGCCATATTGCCAAAATTATCAGGAAAAGAAAAATTAGTTGGTAAAGTTACATTATTAAACATATTTGACATGTCTAGAGCCGCACTCCCAAACCCCGCAGGTAACGAAAAATTAGCTGGCAATGAAGCATTTTGGAACATTCTTGACATATTATCAGCGGCTTGTCCAAATCCTGCGGGTAATACTAAACCTGTTGGTAAAGTTGTACTATTAAATAAATTTAACATATTAGTAGCTACACTGCCAAATCCATCTGGTAGTTCTAAGTTATTCGGTAACGAAGTCCTTTCCCACATGGATTGCATATTAGTGGCTAAACTTCCAAACCCCGCAGGTAGCGAAAAATTAGATGGTAACGAAGTAACAGAAAACATATTACTCATGTCTAGAGCCACATTGCCAAACCCCGTAGGCAGTGAAAAATTAGCTGGTAAAGTAGTGGCACAAAACATAGTTGACATATTAGTAGCTTTTGCTCCGAATCCTGAAGGTAAAGACAAATTATTTGCTATATTTGCATTTTGAAACATAGACCTCATACTAGTGGCTTCGGTTCCAAACCCCGCAGGTAATAAAAGTTCATCTGATGAACGGGTATTAGTAAACATATAAGTCATATCTAAAGCCACACTGCCAAATCCTGAAGGTAAAGTAAAACCTTCAGCGAATCTATTACTTTGGAACATAGAAAACATATTAATAGCTTGACCGCCAAACCCTGCCGGTAAAACTAGTCCATCAGTTGGTAAACTGGAGCCGCTAAACATATTTGACATATTAATAGTTTCAGAACCAAACCCCGCAGGCAAGGTTAATTCAGTTAATATGTAAGTAACAGAGCTAAACATATTTGACATATCAGTAGTTTGATTGCCAAATCCTGATGGCCAATTTGTTAGAGATTTTAATTTACTATTTTGAAACATAGATGACATATTAGTTACTGACGGAGTGTATAAATTATTTAAATTAATATCAACCCCACTAGATACAGATAAGTTTCTAAATAAATTACTACTATCAGAGTTGATTATAACAAAACCGTCAGCTCCCACAATTATTTCGGTGCTATTTTCCACACAAACTACAACACTGTTGTCATTAGCAACAGAAATATCGATGGGATTTGTGCAAGTGGGTATAGTTTTTTGAAAAGATATTTTTGTAATTTGATTTCTAGCGGGATTAGGTAAATTAAAAAAATTGGTTGGATTATCAATTTCAACTTTTATCATAGAACCTTTAATTTTTATTCGTGTATCGTCACTAATAGAGCTATCAGCAATTAAAAAAGTTTTAGTTTCATCGTTTTGGACTTTTATAAAATAGTTATTCCAATTTATATTATTGAACGCATCAATTTTGGTGGATTGGGAATCAGATAAATTAGTTTGAGACCAATCAATATCGCTATTTAGTCTGGCATTAGCAAATATATTATCCATGTCTAGAGCCACATTGCCAAACCCCGCAGGTAACGAAAGCCCTGTTGGTAATGAAGTATTTTGCCACATAGAGCTTATGTCTAAAGCCGAACCCCCGAACCCCGCAGGCAAGGTTAGAACGGTTGGCAGTATGGCATCAGTAAACATACCTTCCATATCTGTAGCCACACTACCAAATCTATCGGGTAAAGTTAACCCTGCTGATAACACGGCATTTTGCCACATATACGACATATTAGTGGTTTTAGATCCAAATCCTTCAGGCAAGGCTAGAGCCACACTTGATAGGGTAGCATTAGCAAATAAGGACTCCATATTAATTGCCACTTTTCCAAAGTCTTGAGGTAAAGAGAAGTTTGCAGGCAAAGTTACGCCATTAAACATATTTGACATACTAGTAGCTTTTGCACCAAACCCCGCAGGTAACGAAAAATTAGTAGTTGGCAAAGTAGCGTTAGTAAATATATTATTCATGTTTAGAGCCGCACTGCCAAACCCTGCAGGCAACGAAAATTTAGCTGGTAGAACGACATTAGCAAATATATAACCTATATTAATTGCTTTACTTCCAAATTCGTTGGGTAAAGCAAAATTGTTTGGTAGTGAAGCATTGGAAAATATAGACCGTATATTAGTTGCTTGACTGCCAAAACCAGCTGGCAAAGAAAAACTGTCGAATAAAGTAGCTCTACTAAATAGTCCAACCATATCTGAAGCACTATTTTCAAGTTCTGTCGGATAATTATTAATAGATTTTAATTTGCTAGCAGCAAACATATATTCTATATTAGTAATATTAGAACAGTCTAAATTAGCCATATTAATATTAACACCATTAGTTGCTGATAGGTTGCTAAATAAATATTGACTATTGGTATTGGCTGCGACGCCATCAATTTGACCAATGACCAATTCGGTACCATTAGCACACGCTAAGATTGAGTCGCTGCCGTCGCTAGATATGTCGGTTGGATTAGCACAAGTTGGCAAAGTTTTTTGAAAAGATATTTTAGTAATAATATCTCTAGTGAGGTTAGGTATGCCCAAAAAAGTATTTGAATCAAAAGATTCGACTTTTAAATAGGCACTTAAATTTAAAGTTTTAGCGGCTTTTTGTAAAAATAATACCATTTGTTGACGAGTTGTGTCATATTTTGGCCTAAAAATAATGTCCCCAGCTTTAGTACATTCTGACTCTGGTTTACCTTTAGCTGTACAAGTGTAGCCTCCTGTAATATTATTTTTAACTAGCCAAGCAATGGGGGTTTCTTGCCCGCTAATTATTATTTGTTTTTTATCTTTGAAAATATTTAGATAAGAGCTAACTTCACTTGGAGACATGGTGGGAGATGCAGCAAATTTATATAAAAATGTGGCCATTTGTTGTCGTGTAATTTTGCCTTCTGGGTAATAAACTAAATCACCTTTTTTATTACAGGTTTTTACGGGTTTGCCTTCGGCAGTACACGAATAACCTGCGGTAATACCTTGGGTTGACAGCCAATCAATATCGGTTTTATGAATAGATTTAGCAATATCTTTAAAAGCTGTGGGTGTGCCTTGGGTGGCTGGATTACCAGCTAGTTTATGAAAAAATGTTGCCATTTGTCCACGGGTGGTTGGCGTAGCAGGGTGAAAACCACCGTCGGGATAACCGCTTGTAATAATATAACTAGCAGCCCATTTAATAGCAGTTTGAAAATTATCGGTTAATTTAGAAATATCATTAAAATTGGTCGTGGCTGTGCTTGGACTTAAAGCAACTGATATTGGAATAGCAGATTGGCTAGCAGCACTTTTAATGTTGTCGATTACTGTATAAACAGCAGCTCTCCAGTTGCCAGTTGATAAATTATTAAATGTCGCATTAGTAACATTAGAAGTAATATTACTTATGGTTTGTGACACACTAGATATATTATTTAATAAATCAACTTGATAAGTATAAGCTTCCGGAGGTGTATCTGGAGCTTGCCAATTAACTACTATAGAATTACGAGTTTGACCTCTAGAAAGAGTCACATTTTGAGGAGCTGGTGGTGGGTCGGTTAGTTTAGGAGTGGCCGGTTGATTATTTTGTACAATAGGTGTTTGGCTTTTTTTGGTTTGAGTTTGTGGAGTCTGAGTTATAGCTAATTTAGTTTCGTCAGCCTGGTTTTCATCAGGTTCAATTTGATTTTCATCAGGTTCAGTTTGTATATTTTTAGTTTCTGATATTTGATTTTCCCAAGGTTTATCGGTTGGTGTTTTAGTCTCAGTAATTTTAGTTTTATTAGTTTGAACTTGGGTTGCTTCTACTTGTGCTAAATCGATTGTTGGTAAAATAGTAAAGCATAAAGCTATTATAATTATTGATACTATGCTATTTATAACAAGGTAGTGTTTTGTATTTAGCGAACCACTGTATTCTAAATTACATAAGCGATTTTTAAAATTTCTGTTCCTATAATTTCTATATCTAATTCGGAGTTTATTCATTGACTAATTTCCTTTTCCTCATATTTCATATAATTACGAAATCAGCAATAAAATAAATTAGAATATTTAAATAATAATTAGTTGAATATTCAAATTTAATCCATAATCTAATTTCCTATAATTCAATTTTTCCTCAAAAAAAAAATACTTAATAGCCTGTTAATTTTTCTAATAAAATTGTTGTAAAGGTTATGTAAAAATTGGGAAAAAGCTTACATAGCCTTTATATTACTTATTTCTGAAGGAGTAAACATCCTACCAGTACACAAACCGCTGTTTGATACACAGTTTAAAGAGGTAGAACAATAACCTTTTATAATGAAACTGCTAGTTGAGTGTTTACTGGTTTGTAACCCTAAGTATTCTTTACTATTATATGTGAAACTCACTGTGGATAGAGTTCGGTTAAATCCAGATTTACCAAGTAAGTTTATGCTTGCAGAAGTTAGGCTAGTTAAATAAGCACTTGTCATTGTTACATAATAATTTGAATTTATTGCAGTTGAGGTTTTTCCTCCTATTCTTAAAAGTGTTACTTGTGCGGAAAAGTTTGTATATTCAGGCGAGGCTGCGGATAAACTGGCAATAGGGCCGATTAAGTAAACAACTTGTTCTTGGTCGTTATTAGTTGTATTTACAAAATATATATTATCATTACCTTTTGCTAGATCGGCATTGTTAGATACTGATTTTACTCCTCCAGAAGTAATTAGATTGTTTGAGTTACTTTGTGGGGAAGTATCAATAGGTTTAGTTTGTAGGCTGTTAGCTCCATTACCAATTAAGGCTTGGCCACTGGATAAACTGTTGACACCAGTCCCGCCTTTAGCTATTGGCAAAACTGTTGAACTAGTTGCCGCATTAACTTGTGATAAATTACCACTTATAAAAGTTACTATACCGAATAAAAATAAACAAAATATAGCTCCTAATTTTTTAAAGCTCAATTTATTCCAATTTTTCCTAATTTCTATATTATTTTTTCTAATTTCCATATTGGCTTTTCTAATTTCCATACTAAAATTATTCCAAAAAAAAAACACTTAATAGCCTGATAATTTTCTAATAAAATTGTTAGAATATGAACGAATTTGTTAACTGAAAAGGCAGTTAAATGAGCAGTAATATTAAACGAAATTATTTAATTTATTTTTATTATAATGCTATATATACCCATAATCTAATTTCTTATAATATAATTTTTTCGCAAAAAAACACATGCTGACTGTTCTAAAAAATTATTATTTGAATGTTAGGAAAATGAGTGATGAGTTTTACGAGGATGATAAAATAAATTTATGTCCGTTGCTTTGTTAGGCTTCATTACAATAGTTATATTTATAATTCATGAATTTGAGGAAATTATCTGCTTTAAATGTTGGATTCAAAAACATAAAAATGATAAAAAATACCAAAAGCATTTGCTTATTCGCTGCCAATGGGCTTACCTCTCAACTCAAACTATTGCTATTATAATTTTTGAAGAGTTTTTGCTTATGGCGTTATTTTTAAGTTTAGCTATTATATTAAATAGTTATGAAATAGGCTTGGCAGTTGTTATTGTAAACGCTTTTCATTTAGCGGGACACATAATTGACGCTATTCACTATAAAGCTTTGACTCCTGGCAGCAAAACTGCAATTTTTACACTTCTTGCTAATATTAGTTTGATAATTTTTATATTTTGCAATGAAAAAATTAATTTACTGAGTTTATTTATTTTAGTATTTTTCTTCGGAATTCTGGCAGCAGTTAATTTATTGTTTATGCAGAAAAATGCAGGATGGATTGAGCACTGGCGGACGAAATGATGTTGTAAGAACTCGCTTGGTCTGAAATTATTTTTAACTAATTTTTTGTGTTGAATAAGTGTTTTTAATATATTCATTAAAATATTTCCCGTGTGAATTTGCACTTTTTAAATTATTATATATATTTTGTGGAACGTTAGAATATTGGTAAACTGAATCACTGTGAAACTCAATTTCTAGAGTTTGAGTTTGTGGATCGTAACCAATGGTTGAAATATTAGATGAATTAACACAGTCTCTATTCATAATGCACCGCCTAAATAATAGTAAAATATCTTTTATATAAGTTTATCAGATTTTATATCTTTTATATAAAACTAATTTGTATATTTAAATTATATTATTATGTAATTAATAACTTTTCAGTACGCTATATTTTCAAGTGTAATATTTGCGGCAAAATAATAAAAATAATAATTATTAGGTGAATATTTGTTAATTATGAATAATTGTCATTGTTTTATATTTTTATAGTTCTCTTTAATTTCTTCGCATATTCTTTCTATTTCTTTTCTTTCACGAGTTAGTGCTTCATTAGAAATATCTAAACTAGGTAGAAAAAAATTCAAATTATCATCAAAATGATTAAAATCATTAAGTAATGTTTTTTTACTTAGAAGTTTAGTTCGGTATTTAATAGTTTTATAATTTTCTTTAGGTAAATAAGTATCTATAATATTATATAAAGTCGGTTTAGCATTTGCATTAATTTTCTTTGTATCTAAATTATATAAAGTGTTTTCTACCAGCAAACGTAACTGTAAATACTGCAAGTTGTGTATAAGTGTTCTATTTAATAAAGGGTTTGTTTTTTTGTTAACTATTTGGTCGCATATTTCGGTTGACAAAATGTTTTCAGAAGATATGATATAATCGCTGCTTGGCAATGACTTATTAAAAAGATCTTTATAAAATTCTTTAATATTTATTTCTTCTTTACTATATGCGTGCATTATAGAAGATAAATTTTTATAAATACAATTTTTATTAATAATTTTTGCCCAGTCTCTCATAAAAGGAATTGCGGACATTAAAAATTGGTTTTCGTCTATTATTTTTTCATTTGGTTCTTTAAAAAACTTTATAATTTCTGAAATTTTAAATAGCAATTTTTTATCTTCACATTCAATAGGAATAAATCCGTTATTTCCATCTTTATAATTATTTAATAAATACATATTATGAACATTGTTGTGTTGATTTTCCATAATTCTAATGGTTTCTAAATTGTGTGTTAAAATCATTAAAAATTTATTTTGCTTTGTAAATATATTTATTATGGCATATATTATTTTATTTTTAAATATGGAATCAAAACTAGAAATAGGGTCATCTATAATAATAATTTTTTTGTCGGTTTTATTTGCTTTTAATAATTCAAAAAGTAAAGAAATAAAATTTATTTCACCGGTTGAGAATGGCCAGCTTATTCTTTCATTTTTTAGTACGTTAAAATTTTTGATACGCAATACTAAATTATTATCTTCATTGTTGCGTTTAATTTCAACTTCAAAACCTGTAACCGAATTAATAAAATCAACTAATAACCTTTCATCTTCTTCTTTTAAGCTGATCTTTTCATTTAGCATTTTTTTATATTTGTCATCCAGCTCAAGCAATTTGTATTCATTGACTTTATTTATGACGAAGCTTTGGAAGTCATATTCAATATTGTCTATGACTTCTTCTATTTTTTCTTGTAATTTTTTAATAGAATTACCTTGTCCAAATTGAAATGCGTTTATGAAAGTATTTTTTATATTAAAAGGATCTTCGTTATTTGATTTAAATATTAAATCTGCTATTTGCTTTGTGTCTTTTTGTAGTGAATTATATATTTTATTTAAATTTGTTTCAAGTTTTTTAGTTATAGCTTTTTGATTAATAGAATGAGGCAAATTTCTTATATCTAGTGGGCAATCTCTTATTTTGGGGTGCTTATCTATAAATTCCTTAGCATCTTTATATATTTCTGCGTTTTGAAAATTAGAAACTTTTGTAATTTCTTTATTTTCAAAACGTATTAAGAGTCTTATTAGCGAGTTATGTTCTTCTAGGTTATCCATTACATATTGTTGTTTTTCGTCAATATTAGATTTTATATCTTTTTTAGGAGTTTCAGCTATTTTTATAATATTTCTAAAGTTTTCAGTTGAAACATTTTTTCCTTTATCTTTAGCGTTAGCTAAGGCTTTTATCAGTTTTTTTAACTCTTCATTTTTGCATCTGCTTGCAAAAAATGATTCTTTTGTCTTTACTCCATAGCTATTTTTCAGTTTAGTAGTTAAATCTTCGCCAATTTTATTTACAGTTTTATCTAAACTGTTTTTTGTTTCTGTTTCTTGTTTAATATTATCTGATAAAATATATTCTGATAATTCTTCTGTTCTATGTTCAATTATATTTCTTTGGTTAAAATCCCTTATAAAATGGATAGGCAAATCTTTTGATTTTTCA
Source organism: Candidatus Opitulatrix roisinitermitis (assembly GCA_031288055.1). Lineage (GTDB taxonomy): Bacteria > Actinomycetota > Actinomycetes > Actinomycetales > Bifidobacteriaceae > Opitulatrix. The sequence continues at coordinate 10,913 of JAITSD010000104.1, forward strand.
CTGTAATCTTCGTTATTAAATACACATTTATATTGAAATTCGTTATTACGAGTTTCTAATGTCTTAATAAAACTAGTTTTTCCTACACCGTTTGGTGCATATACAAGCGCAAATTTTTTTTCTGAAAAAGAAATGATATTATTCTCTTGCCAGTTATTGAATGAATCTGAAAATCTGTTTTCGCATTTTAATTTTAAAAATTTAATTTTATTATTTTCTAATTTATCTGTCATTTTTTTATTCCTAGTTTCAATTTTACTTTTTACGCTATTAGTTTACACTAAATAAATATAATTAATATATTTTAATTTCGTTATATTGAAGTTAAATTATAGTAATGAATGATAAAAATCAATATAATGATTGTTTTAAAAGCTGAAAGTGTTATATGAAAAATACTATATAAGCACTTACTTATAACCTATTATTAAAATATGGAGTCAAAACTGAAAGACGATAAATTATACTTTCTTAAAGGAAAAAATAAAACTGATAAAATAGAAGAGTTTATTGAATTAGGTAATAACGAGTATGGTGTAATTTTCAAGCCTAATAAGAATAGGAATAATGTAGAAACTGGTTCAAAATGTTATATATATAAGTCGGATAGCATTGTTATTGAGAATCTGAGACAGACTCTTGATGGTAAAGAATTTTTAGTTTTAGTTGATGGGGAGGTTAGAGGAGGTGTTGAAAAAATAAAAGAATTTGATAATCATTATCAGCTAGTTTATAGTAAAGGCTATAAAAAGGTGGTCTCAAAAAATCGAATTGAAATTGTGAGTTCGTGTTTAAATGATAAAAACATAAAGAAAAGATTTGATTATTTTAAGGAAACGGCAAGTATTGTTAGTCTTAAAACGGATGATGGGGATAAGATTCTTGAAAATTACTATAATAAAATAGATTTCATTCGAAGCGATTCAATTTTTAGACATTATCTAGAAGGTAAAATAGAAAAAATAAGAAATAATGGTAGGGGTAAAAAAGCTAAAACAATATATCCGTTTGGATATAACAAGTCGCAGAAAAAGGCTACTGAAAATGCTTTAAATAGTAAAATTAGTATAATTCAAGGACCTCCAGGAACAGGCAAAACTCAGACTATTCTAAATATACTTGCAAATCTGATTATTGAAAATAAATCTGTTGCTATTGTTTCGAATAATAATTCTGCAATTGATAATATTAGGGAAAAGCTTGAAGAATGTGAAGTTGATTTTATTTCTGCTAAACTTGGTAGTTTAAAAAATAAGAATGATTTTTTTTAAAAATCAAAAGTCGTTATGCCCCGATAGTAAAAAGTTAAATTCGTGGATTATAGAAACAGAAGATCTTGTAAAAAATATTAATGAGGAAATTGATTCTTTATCAGCTAAAATTGAAAGTTTATTTGAAAAAGAAGATGAGCTATGTAGGTGTGAGCAGACCTTAAAAGATATTAAAATTGAAAAAAAGTATTACAATGAGTACCCTAAAAAAATAAATAGTATTTTAAAAGTTGCTACATTTCGAAAAACCTTGAAAGCTCAGGATATTTTAGATTTATGGTTATATATGGAAAGATTACAAGTTAAACAAGATAAGATTTCTTTTTTTAATAAAATTAAATTATGGTTTTATTATAATGCACAAATTGATGACTTTTACGATCAGTCTTTTTCTGCGGTAATAGATGAGTTGAAGAGATTGTATTATAAAAAAAGCGTAATAGAATTGGAAAATAAAATAAAAGAATTATCAAGTTGTATAGGTGAAGTTAATCTTGATAAAATAAAAGAACGTCATTTAGAGTTATGTAAAAAAGTTTTTCGTCACAATATTGCTAAAAGATATACAAAAAGTGAATATAAGTTATATGATGAAAAAGATTTGTGGAAAAAGTCGGAACAATTTATAAAAAGTTATCCTGTTGTTTTATCTACCACATATTCTTTGAGGGGCTGTTTGTCTCATGAGTACCTCTATGATTATGTGATAATGGACGAAGCTTCCCAAATTGATTTAGCCACTTTTTTATTAAGTCTTTCTTGTGCAAAAAACATTGTTGTAGTGGGTGATGCGAAACAATTGGCTAATGTTATTGATTTAAAAACAAAAAAAGAACTTTCAAAAATATCTAAAAAATATAAATCAGTTTTGAGCCCTGAATACATATTTGAAAATAATAGCACATTAAGCTCTGTGACCAAATTATTTAAAGATATTGTTCCTATTCAGCTTTTGGAAGAGCATTATAGGTGTCATCCAAAAATTATTGAGTTTTGTAATAAAACATTTTATAATAACCAATTAAAAATTTATACAAAAACCAAAAGTCCTAGTATTTCTCCTTTGAAAGTTTTTTATACGGTAAAAGGTAATCATGCCGCTGAGAATAAGGTAAATTATAGGCAGATAGAAACTATTTTTAAAGAAGTAGTCGATGATAGAAATATGAATTTAAAAGATGGCTCTGTTGGTATTATAACTCCATATAAAAATCAAGCTAGCGCTATAGCAGAAGAATTAAAACAAAATAATGCAACAGAGACCCTCTCATCAACTGTTCATAAATTTCAGGGCCGCGAGTGTGATAGAATTATTTTCAGCACAGTTGACAATAAAATTAGTGATTTTGCTAGTAATCCTAATAGCTTGAATGTTGCTATTTCGAGAGCAAAAGATCAATTAGTAGTTGTAACAAATGGAAATAAGAATTCTCGCAATACGGGTATCGATAAGTTAATTGATTATATAGAATATTCAAATTTTGAAATTACCACGAGTGAAATTAGATCCGTCTTTGATTATTTATACATTGCCTATTATGCAAGAAAGAATATTAAAAGAAAATCTAAATATGACAGTGAAAATTTAATGCTTGATTTGATTTACCGCGTTATGAAAGAAAATGATTTTCGTGATTTGAAAGTTCTAAGAGAATATCTATTCAGAGATTTGGTAGATATTCAGGGTCCTTTATTTTTAGAATTGACAGAGGAAGAAAAGAAATATGTGAAAAATCCTTTTACAAGATTTGATTTTTTAATATATCGGACGACAGCAAAAAAGCCAATTTTAATAATTGAGGTTGATGGAGAATCTTTTCATAACAATTACACCGAGAAAGGAAAAAAGCAATTAGAAAGGGATATTATGAAAAATAATATATTGACTAAATATAAAATACCATATATTAGGTTTTCAACGAAGGGTAGTGATGAATATACCAAGCTTACTAAAAAGTTAAAAGAAGTAGTCGGTCGCAATTCGTAAATGTTTTATATTAAATATTTCTCGTAAATTTAAAGCACATTAATTGTATTTTCAAATTCGAGGTTAATTAATCTTTATTAGGTATTTCTTTTTGATTTCTTAGCTTATGTTATTTTTAACTATAAGAGGCAC
>JAITSD010000113.1 GCA_031288055.1 Candidatus Opitulatrix roisinitermitis
AGACGCACGATAAGCTGATATAGGATCACCTTGTTGAATAGCTAAATCAATTAAAGTATTTTTTATATATTGTTGAGTTAAAGTTGAACCACCTTGCATATCATCGCTATTAGAAAACGTGGAAAATGAGGCTCTAATAATCCCCACTAAATCAACTCCAGTATGGGAATAAAACCGTCTATCCTCACGAGCAATTACAGCCTGCTGTAAAAAATGTGAAATAGAGGATAAAGGTACAACTTTTCTATTTTGAATATAAAAAGTGGCTATTTTAGTTTTTTTATCATTAGCATATATAACCGATTGTTGTGGTAAAGCTTGAAAAACTGCATCCTCTAATTTATCATTTTTAGTGTTGTTAGCCACTTCCGCTTGTAAAAGATTTAAACCAAAAGTCAATGGCATAAATATGGTTGACAAAACAATACCTGTTGTAACCGATATTAAAACCAAAGCCAACAAAAGTTTGTTTCTAGCAACCACAGGCAATTGATTTTTAGGTTTAAATATATTCACTACTTTTAATCCACTATAAAATAAACTTAATTGTTACCTAAAGTATCTTTTATAACTGTTAAAACATCTTTACCTTGAGGTATTTTAACATCATTTACCATAAAATATGGCGTGCCTGCCTTAGTATCATCAGCAATTAAGCCACTAAAATAGGCTGCTACAGCTTTGGTAAAATCCATATATTCGCCATTAGTACAATTTTTAACCACATCTGATTTAACTCCAACTTTAGCTGCAAAGTCTTGTATTTTACTATCAGGAAAATCATAGGCTGCTGAACTGCCATCAGGATGTTGATCTATAGGCATAGATTCATCTCCAAAAACACCATAAAAGAAATCTAAAAAATGCTCTGGGTCATTTTGATATATATAATAAGCTGCCGCAGTAATTCTATAAGTATAATTATCAGAAAAAGCCCTAGCTAACCAAGGAGTAGCTACTGGATGTAATACAAAATTAATTTTACCTTCAGCTACATAATTATCAATATCTTTTTTTATCTGTGTATCGACTGACCGACAAGCTATACAACCAAAATCTGAAAAGTTATCAACTTTAACGGCTCCAGCCACAGGATTATTAAAACCATTTTTACTAACCATAATGCCGCCATCATCAGCAATATTATCTGGATGAGGAACTTTCTTTAAATTAGCTTTATCAGTTTCTATACCTTGTGATTTAGTATAATCAGGTGGCAAAGATTGCGTATGTACAACTAAACCAATAATTAAAGCCACAACCGCTAAAACAATAACCCCAACTATTACAGAAACCAAAATTATCTGTTTTTTCTTTTCAGCTTGCTTTTTCAGTCTTATTTGTTCGGCTTTTTTTCTAGCCAATTCTATTTTTTTAGATTTCGATATTTTTACCATAATTATACTTTATCACGATAAAGTCTATCTATAAAAGGTAAAATATTATTAACCGATTATAAAATTAAACAATTACTGGAAAATATAAAAAAGCAACAAACCAGATATTACTAACATAAACACCACCAAAATATGATGGATAATAGCCTTATTATCAGATATTCTATGTTTTTTATCTAAACTAGCCAAAGCTTCCAAAGTTTCCCAAGCCCCGGATCTATTAGCAATTTGCGGTTCTAAAGCTTCAGTTAAAATTTGCTTAGCACCTAAGCCTAACCCAGATAAATCAATATTTTTAGCCTGAATATTTGCTAAAATAGTTTGTCCTGTGCCAAAAGGGACTTTAGAAGTTAAAGCATAACATAAAGTCGCGGAAAAGCCCCACCAATCAACCGACGGCGAAGTGTTATCACCCAAATATGCTTCTGGTGCCAAATATTCTGGTGTACCTACCACAGAACCAATCTGCGTCAAATTAGTTGCACCATCAAAATTAGATATTGAAAAATCAATTAGGACAGGTCCGGATTTAGAAATAATAATATTAGCTGGTTTTATATCCCTATGATAAACCAAGTTATCATGTAAGACAGAAATTGTGCTAGCCAACCTCGTAAAAATCTCTATTGCTTGATCTAAATCATACGGACCATCAGCTTGAATAACTTGATCAAGTGTTAAACCCTCAATAAACTCTGTAACAATAAAAGGCTGATCTATTTCAAAATCAAAATCTAAAATATTAGCTATACCACCAATTTGTAAAGATTTTAAAATATTAGCTTCTCTAATAAAACGACTTTTAACTTCAGAATTATTAATAAAATTTTGATGTAAAAACTTAATTGCCACTTTATTACCTTGTGGGTCATAAGCACTATAAACTTGTGACATAGCCCCTTGTCCCACAGGAAAAAGATTATGCCAAATAGAAAACTTATCCAATATTATATCCTATAGCTTGAAGTTGCTGTTTGCCAGAGTCAGTTATTTTCTCTATAGACCACGGCGGATCCCAAACCCAATTTATTTTAACACCAACTGCTATACCACTCAAAACTTCATAAATTTGCTCCTCTATATAGGAAGTTAGAGGACAAGTTGGAGTAGTTAAAGTTACATCAATTTTCAAAAATTTAACTTGTAAATCAATTTTATAAACTAAACCTAAATCAACTATAGAAACACCTAATTCAGGGTCTATAACCGAACTCAAAGTATCTAAAACTTTTTGTTCATTTAAATAAGCGTTATCCATAAATAAATTTTATCAGATTTCTATAATTTTACTTAGGTAATTTACGCTTGATAATTTTAGATTTTTCGTGATAAAATTATTGTATGCCAACAGGAAAAGTGCGATTTTATAATGTTGTTAAAGGTTTTGGCTTTATAACTGGTGATGATGGTAGTGATGTTTTTTTAGATGCTAAAGCTCTACCAGCTGGTGCCGAACCGCCAAATAAAGCCGCCAAAGTAAATTATAGTATGGCCGATGGCCGTAAAGGGCCTTACGCTCTTTCCATAGAAATTCTAGACCAGCCACAATCAATTATCCAAAAAAGTCGTAAAACACCAGAACAAATGATTCCTATTATGGAAGATGCTATAAAATTAATTGATAGTATAAATGAGGGTTTTAGGAACTCTAAATGGCCTAAAGAATCTCATGCCAAACAGATAGCTGGTATTCTTAGAGCCATAGCTAGTGATTTGGAAAAATAACAACCAGGTATAATAATAAAAAATGAAAAAATCCATTGATATAGTCTTAAATAGCAAAAAAGCTAAAATTTTGGCTAACCGAAGTGCAGTAGATTGTGCACAGGATAAAAGCCAAGTGGGTAGTTATTTAGAATCTTTTAAAATTGATACCAGAATTGTTAGCCATCATTTTGAAGCTCATGTTATAGGTTATGGCGGCTGGGTTTGGGAAATAATTATGTCCAGACCACATCTTTCTAAAGAATTAATTATTTATTCCACCAATTTGGTAGCTGGGAAAGACTCTATTGTGCCTCCTGTTTGGGTGCCTTGGGTTGATCGTATTTTACCATCCGATGTTCAAACTTGGGATGCTTTAGCCTACAAACCCAATGATACTAATTTGGTTCATTCTGGCTTGCCGCGCACCGATATAACCGATATTGAAAAATTAGCTTTATGGCGAACTAGAGTTATATCACCTATTGGTAAAAATGCCACTATTAAACGCTGGTTAAAAAGTCGAGTTGGTTCGCGATCTAAAACTAAAAAAATTGCCAAAAATATATGTATTAATTGTGGTTATTTTGTACCCTTATCAGGCCAATTAGGACAAGGTTTTGGAGCTTGTTCTAATGCTTTCTCACCTAATGATGGTAGCGTAGTTTCTATAAATAATGGTTGTGGTTCACATAGTGAAACCTCTGTGCCATTAGGCGTAAAATATATTTCTAAAGGCAAACTCTTTTTTCAAGATAACGATTTAGAAATGAAACTCTAAATTCATCAAAAGTTCCATCAATTATAGTTTGTCGACAATTATCTAATAATTTGATAATAAATCTCTCATTATGAATAGTAGCTAGCGTGGCACCTAAAATTTCTTTAGCTCTAAGCAGATGACAAAGATAACTTTTAGAAAAATTAACACAAGTATAACAATCACAATTTTCAAAAATAGGCGAAAAATCATTCAAATATTTTGACCTCTTTATATTAAAACGACCATCAGGCGTATAAACAGCTCCATTACGCCCCACTCTAGCTGGTGATACACAATCAAAAGTATCAATACCTTGTGACACGCCAACAAAAATATCATCAATTTCACTAATACCTAATAAATGTCTAGGTTTATTATTTGGTAACTCGTCGGTTACCCAATTAATAATATTAACCAAATTATTTTTGTCTATAGCTCCACCAATACCAAAACCATCAAAACCTAAAGAACCTATTTGGCTAGCAGCTAAACGCCGTAAATCTTCAAAATTAGCCCCTTGTATCACACCAAATAAAGCTTGATACGGTTTATTAGGATTAGCTCTTTTTAATTTATTATGTTCCCTCAAACATTTTTCTGCCCATTGAGTAGTTCTGGCAACAGATTCAACTTGATATTTTTTAGTATTCATCAAAGTGGTTAATTCATCAAAAGCAAAAATTATATCAGCTCCTATTTTAAACTGAATATTTACAGATATTTCAGGAGTAAATCTCAACTTGGCACCGCTTAAATGACTACGAAAAGTTACACCGTCATTATCCACAAAAGCAATTCTTGACTTACCATTCGCCGTAAGCTTATCTAATTTTTCTAAATTATTAATTTTGGTACTATCCATTTCAATAACTTTTTTAAAACCACTGCCTAAACTCATAACTTGAAAACCACCCGAATCGGTAAAAGTGGGTCCTAGCCAATTCATATATTTACCTAAACCTCCAGCAGCTTGCAAAATATCAGGACCTGGTCTTAAATTTAAATGATAAGCATTAGCTAAAATTGCTTGAGCACCAAGTGATTTAATCATTTCAGGAGTTAAACCTTTTAGAGTGGCTAAAGTTGCCACAGGCACAAAAGCTGGAGTTAAAATATTACCATGCGGAGTTTGAATAATTCCCGTTCTAGCATTTTTATAAACTGATTGAATCTCAAATTTATAAGCCTTATTCATAAATCTAATACTTTTCCTAACTTAATATTTTTCCCTGCACCAAATTGGGTAATTGACATATTCATGTAAAACCAGTAATCCTTTAAATTTTATGATTTTTTAACACCTAAACTAGCCCTTAAACCATTAACTATTGCCACAACATCAATTATCTCTTGTCCTAAAGCTCCATAAATAGCTGGAATAAAACCCAAACCAGCAAAAACCATAGCAATTACAGATAGAGCTATGCCGCCAATCATGGACTGCTTAGCAATTATCATAGTTCTAGAGGCTATTTTCATAGCCTTAGGAATATCACATAAATGATCCCCGCCAATCACAATATCAGCACTTTGACTAGCCGCAGATAAATTACCGTGTGAAATGGCCAAACCTAAATCAGCTGTGGCTAAAACTGGAGCATCATTTATACCATCCCCCACAAATAACACCGGTCTGGGTTCAAGCTGGTTCATAACTTCAACTTTATCTAGCGGCTTCAGATCAGCATAAGCCCTATCAATACCAACTAATTTAGCAATTTTATTAGCTGTATTATAATTATCACCAGTTAAAAGGGCTAGTTTTTGCACATTATGGCGTTTTAAATTAGTAATGGTTTTTGCTGCATCAGGTTTAACAGAATCTTCAAATATAAAACGAGCTACTTTATTATGTCTTATATAAAAATCCGAACTTATTTGTTCACCCTCACCCTTAACTATAGAAATTGGTATATTATCAACCACACCTTGGATACCTAAGCCAGACATTTCACTAATATTTTTAACTTGAGCTGATAAATTATAAACATCTTTCGCCTTTTTATTTGCTTGCCCAAGTTTTTCAAAATAATTTTGAAAAGCTTTTGATAAAGGGTGAGAAGAGTATTTTTCTAAACTAAAAGCTAAATAAAGCACTTTGTCCATTTCTACATCTTGCAATAATTTAACCCTAACTAATTTAGGATGGCCTAAAGTAATAGTACCCGTTTTGTCAAAAGCTACAGTTTTTACTTCACTTAATATTTGAATTGAATTAGAGTTTTTAAAAATAATTCCTCTTTTAGCACCAGCATTAATACCTCCTAAAAAAGCCACCGGTGCAGCAATTAACAAAGGGCAAGGTGTAGCCAAAACTAATACTCTAGCAATTGAATCCAAATCGTGGGTTAGAAAATAAGCTCCCGCAGCTAAAATTAAAGCTAAACCTGTAAAATATATAGAATATCTACTTGCTAAAGATATTATCTGGGGTTTATTTAACATAGCTTTTTCCACCAAATCAATTATTTTTTGGTATTCACTATATTGGGGCGAAACTAAAACCCTCATATAAAAAGCTGTATTACCATTTTTTGTACCACTTAATATTTTATCATTCACGCCTTTACGAATCGGAGCCATTTCTCCAGTTATGGAACTTTCATCAAATATGGCTACACCTTTAACAATTACACCTTCGGTCACAGTTATCTCACCAGCTTTAATTAAAATAATATCATCAGGCTTTATATCTGATATAGACACATCAATTATTTTAGTATTATTTTTTAAATGAGCTTTAGTTGGTCGTAATTTTCGCAAAACTTGTAAATTCTTTTTAGCTCTATTAGCCGCATAATGTTCAATAAACTCACCTGTCCAAGTCATCATCACCACCACAAACGAAGCCAAATATTCATCCACAAAAAGTGTTGAACTAATCGCTAAAATAGCTAAAATATCCGTTCCCCAATCACCTTTTGCAATTGAAATAATAACTTTATATAAACGATACAAAGCATTCAAAGAACAAAAAATAACAATAACTATATCTGTCAAAGTCTGCCTTTCCTATAAATTCAAATAATTATTTAATTAATTTAAATTATAAACTTTAAGCTTTACCTAAATATTCGCCTGAACGAGTATCGACATTTATCTTTTCACCTTGTTCTATAAATAAAGGTACATTAACTTTAACTCCAGTTTCTAAAGTGGCTGGTTTTGTACCCGACTGAGCTCTATCGCCCTGCACCCCTGGTTCAGTATAAACAATTTCTAAAGTCACAGAAGTTGGCATATCAACAAATAATGGATTAGACTCATGAAAAGCCACAATAGCATTTTGACCCTCCAGCAAATATTTATCTAATTTACCAGCTATAGACTCTGATACAGTTGTTTGTTCATAAGTAGAATTATCCATAAAAACAAAATCTTGACCCTCTTTATAAAGATATTGCATTTGTCTTTTATCGACTGTGGCAAATTCAATTTTGGTTCCAGCATTAAAAGTTTTATCTAAAACTTTACCTGACAAAACATTTTTTATTTTTGTTCTAACAAAAGCACCACCTTTACCTGGTTTTACATGTTGAAACTCTGTAACATTCCATAAATTACCGTCTAAATTTAAAACTGAACCATTTTTAATGTCGTTAGTCGTTGCCATAGTATAAGTCTAACATAACGGTCAATCTAACTTTTAGAGCATGCTAAACTAATTTTATGTCTAATGATATTCCAGCTGATGATATTAACACCACTAAATCAACTATTGCTCCTAGTGGAGTTTATCGTAAAATTTGGACTCGCCAAACTATTATTTTATCTCTTATAATCACAGCTATTTTAAGCAGTGTGCTTGGTGTAAGTATATTTTTATTAATTAAATAGACTTTATCAATTAAATAAACTTTTCTAAATCTTCATCCTCTAAATGCGGCACAATATCTTTAACTTTTTGAGCTAAATCACGATGAGTGACCAAAATAGCATCTCCCGAATTAATAACAGCTAATTTTTCCACACCTAATAAAACAATTAATTTTTCTTGTGAATCAAATACTATATTATTATTAGATTGAATATTATGGACAAATTCCCAATTTCCCAAAACCACATTTTTGCCTTCAGTATTAGTTTTAATATTTTTAGATTTTTCAATCAAACTTGCAATAGCATCCCAATCACCAACATCTGTCCAACCAAAATCTCCTGACACTACTGCCATCATACCTTTTTTAGAAACTGGTTCAGCAATAGCATAATCAATAGCCACTTTTTCTAAATTAGGCCAAATTTGATTTTGCACAATTAATCTTTCAGGACTATCCCAGACTTTAGCAATTTTCATAATATCATCATATAGTTTAGGTTTTTGAATAGCTAAAGCATTTAAAAGCACACTAGCTTTAGAAATAAAAATACCAGCATTCCAAAAATATCTATTTGATTCCAAATATTGTTTAGCTACTTCCTCAGTGGGTTTTTCCACAAATTGCTTTATAACATTTACCCCATCAGTTAATTTCCTACCCTTTTCGATATAACCAAAGGAACTAGATGGTTTATTAGGTTTTATTCCAATAGTAGCTATAAAACCGTGATTAGCTATTTTAACAGCTTTGTCAACACAATCAAAAAATTTAGAATTATCAGCTGTATCAATAACATGATCGGCCGCAAAAGAACCAAAAACCACATCACCATGTCTTTTATATAAAATAGCTACAGTCAAACCAATAGCTGCCATAGAATCTTTAGGACTCAACTCGTCAATAAAACAATCCTGTGACAGTTCTGGTAATTGCCTTATAACCGAATCTAAATGTGACTGACCCGTCACCACTAATATATTATCTTTAGCTGACAAATTATTTAATCTATCAATAGTAGATTGCAAAAGTGAACGCCCAGAACCCGTTAAATCATATAAAAACTTAGGTGATGCTTTACGACTTAAAGGCCATAATCTAGTCCCTCCACCACCAGCTGGCACTATTGAATAAAAATTATTCATTCTATTTTTGAACGCCATTAGCAAACAAACTAGCCACTGATTTTTCCGCAAAAATAGCTTTCAAAGCTTTAGCCAATAAAGGAGCAACTGACACAACATCTAATTTAGAAAATTTCTTAGCCTCAGTAATAGGTAAACTATTTGTCACAATAACTTTTTCTGCTGCACAATTAGATAATCTTTCCACAGCTGGTGGAGAAAATACTGGATGGGTCCCCACAACATAAATTGATTTAGCACCGGCTTTTTGAAGTGCCTCAACACTATGCACAATAGTGCCTGCTGTATCAATTAAATCATCCACCACTATACAATCTCTATTTTTAACATCACCAACTATTTTACCAGCTTTAGAAATATTAGGTCTAGACATATCTCTAGTTTTGTGAACAAAAGCCAATCTAGCTCCTTTAAATTTTGTTACCCATTCTTCAGAAACCCTTATACGACCAGCATCTGGCGAAACAATTGTTATATTATCTAATGGTACAAATTGTTTAACTTTGTCTGCTAATTCATCTTGGGCAGTTAAATGATCAACTGGACCGTTAAAAAAACCTTGCGCCTGAGCCGCATGCATATCAATACTAACAATTCTTGAAGCACCCGCTGCTGTAAACATATCAAAAATTAATCGTGAAGTTATAGGTTCTCTACCATAACTCTTTTTATCTTGTCTAGCATAACCTAAACAAGGTATAACCACAGTTATATTTCTAGCTGAAGCTCTTTTTAAAGCGTCAATCATAATTAATTGCTCTATTATATTATCATTTACCGGATGGCAATGAGTTTGCAAAACAAAAACATTAGCTCCTCTAACCGATTCGCCAAAACGAACATATATTTCGCCATTAGCAAAATTATAAGCTTCCGTGGGCAAAAGTTCAACCCCTAAATTATTAGCTACCTCTCGTGACAAATAT